>NZ_LHSJ01000100.1:0-28913 GCF_001270295.1 Achromobacter sp. DMS1
GATGGCCGGGCCGGCGCGCGGCCGGGCAGTGCATGGACCGTTGGTTGTGTTTGTATTGGTGTGGCGCGGGCGCGCCGCGGCATTCAGGCGGCGAGTTCGCCCGCCGGGGCCACGAAAGGTCGCAAGCGCATGCCCATGAAGCGCGCCTGGCGCGCCTCGAACGCGTCGACCCGGCGGGCCGCTGGCTGCCCCGCAGGGCCGCCGCGCACCGAGCCGGGCGCGGCGGTCGCCGTAGTACGGCTCCCAGTCCGCCGGCAGCTCCTGCGAATCCGGCACCGCCAGCCACAGGCGCAGCAGGTGGCGCTTTTCGTCGGGGTGGTCGTGGTCCACGAAACCGGTGCGCGAATGCACGGTGGTGTAGTTGTTGAGCAGCTGCATGTCGCCCTTTTCGAGCCACATCGAATAGCAGAGCCCGGGGTCGGCGAGCAGTTCGTCGATCAGGTCCAGCGCCTCGATCTGGGCGGGGCTCAGGCGCGGCACTTCGCTGAAATCCCGCTGCGCCGCCGTCACGTTCTTGCGGTTGATGCGAAAGGCGAACGGGGAGCGCTCGTCGTTCAGCAGGGGAATGCGGTAGTAGGGAGGCTGGGACGGATCCTGCGCGCCCTGGTAGCTGTAATAGAACGGCTGGCGCAGCACCGGCAGCAGGTCCGGCCGGCGGCGGGCGAATTCCGCCACCAGCGCGGGCGAGCTGATCACCTTGCTTGCGCCGCCTTCCTTGGCGGTGCGGCGGCACAGCAGCGCCACCACGTCGCAGGAGTCGCAGTGGAAATCGAGCTGGGCGTTCGTGTTGTAGCCGCGCCCGTTAGTGACCTTGTAGCCGCCGCCGGCGTCGCGCACGTCGTTGATGATTTCGCTCGCGCGGTTTTGCGTGCGGGCCACGCCCATGTGAAGGCCCATGCCCCAGTAGGCCAGGCGGCAGTCCGCCTCGCTCCAGCGGTGCACCGGGAAGCCCTTGAGCAGGCACAGGCCCCACCCGGACTGCGTGGCCGCCACCGCGCGCCGCAGCGCATCGCGGCAAGCGGGGGGCAGGGGAAAATCGTCGGGGGTCATTTCCAGCAGCGGCTTGCCTGCCGCCCTGGCGTGTTCCAGGGCCTGGTCCAGGCCCTCCACGGCTTGCGGATCCAGCCGCTGGATCCATCTGTGGTCTTGCGCGGCCTGCTGGCTGCGCCATCCTGCGTTCGAGGCTTGCGTCATGGTGCGGGGTTTCCGGAATTGCGAACGGTTTTTCTTCGGTGCCCCGCAGTCTAGGACTTGCGCCCTAGCATAAAAAGTGACTTAATTTGCTGATAGAGATCAATTTTCTTGATGAAAGTCGAAGCATTCCAGACCCTGGCCGCCGTGGTCGCCGAAGGCAGTTTCGCCGCGGCGGCCCACGTCATGCACATGACGCCCAGTGCGGTAAGCATGCAGATGAAGCAGCTCGAACAGTACGTGGGCAAGCCGCTGTTCGACCGCTCGGGCCAGCACGTGCGCGCGACGGCCCGCGGCCGTCGAGCTGGTGCAGACCATGCGGCCGGCGCTGGAGGCGCTGCAAAGCCTGCGGCGGCGCGCCAGCGTCGTGGTGGAGGGGCATCTGCGGGTGGGCGTGATCGAGGCGCTGCAGCCGATGCTGCTCCCCGGGGCCATGCTCTACCTGCGCGAGCACTACCCGCGGCTGAGCATCGCCCCGCAGCGCGGCGCCAGCATGGCGCTGACCGAAGACGTGAAGGCCGGGCGGCTGGATGCGGCCATCGTGGCGCGGCCGCAGCGCGGCGTGCAGGCGGCCTGCATTGGGAGGCGCTGGCCTCGCGAGCGCTGGTCTTCATCGGTCCGCCCCGCGCGCAAGATGTCCGGCGCCGCGCGCCGACGGCCGCCCTGAGCGCCGCCGAACTGAAGCTGCGCATCCGGGCCATGGACTGGGTGCGCTATGACCGCGGCACCACCACCGGCGGCCTGGCCACCCGCTACGTGCATCGGATGGCGCCGGGCAAGCGCAGTCTGGTGGAGCTGGGCAGCGCCCCGGCCATCGTGGCGATGGTGAGCGCCGGCCTGGGATTCTCGGTGCTGCAATTGATCGATACCGGGCTGGTTGCGCAGTACCCGGTGGAAGTGCGGCAGCTGCCCCGCGGCGGCCCGGTCTTCCAGTTGGGCGCGGTGACGCGCCAGGCCGACGCCGGCGACCGGCTGCAGCAAGCCTGGTTGCAGGCCGTGCGCCATGCATTCGCGCGGGGCCAGGCCGGGCCGGCCCTGGCCGTGCCCGGCTGAAAGGCGCGCAGGCGGGCGCCCAAACGCCAGCGTATCGGACGCGGATCGGGTATCTGTGTTGGGGAAAAGATGGAAAGGCTGGCCTCGCCGGGTGGAATCGAACCACCAATTGACCCTTAGGAGGGGCCGGTTATATCCATTTAACTACGGCGAGGCGGGCGGTCTTGCGAAACCGGCTTTGCCAACCGGCCCCGCGGCCCGGACGTTCCAGAAAGGCGCGTCCGGCGAAGAACATGATTCTAGCATCGGCGGCGGATCCGGGAGGCGCCGCCGCCGCGGGCGGTCTGGCGCGGCCTTGTCTTTGTTCTATATGATGGCTGGATTCCTCCCCCGGGAATGCCGCGGCGGCGCCTGGCGGCCAGAACACAAGAACCAGAGACCAGCCTTCATGCCTTCTTCCTCCGATCGGATTTCCGTACGCGTCATCGCGCTGGGCACTCTCGTGGTGCTGCTTGCCATGGGCGTGCGCGCCACGTTCGGCCTGTTCATGCAGCCCATGGGCCTGGCCCACGGCTGGGGGCGCGACGTGTTTTCGATGGCGTTCGCGCTGCAGAACCTGGTGTGGGGCGTGGCCTGTATCTTCATGGGCATGCTGGCCGACCGCTACGGATCGGGGCGCACGATCGCGCTGGGCGCGGCGCTGTACATGCTGGGCATGATAGGTACGCGCTACGCCGCCGACGAAACCATGCTGTACCTGAGCGCCGGCGTGCTGGTGGGCCTGGGGCAGGCCGGCACCACTTTCCCGGTCATTCTGCCGGTGGTGGCGCGCTCGGTGCCGCCCGCTTACCGCAGCACGGCCATGGGCATCGCCAGCGCGGGCGGCTCGCTGGGGCAGTTCGCCATCGTGCCCACGGGACAGGCGCTCATCAACGGCCTGGACTGGCCGGGCGCGCTGTGGGCGCTGTCGCTGCTGGTGGCCGTGTCCGCGCCGCTGGCGTGTTTTCTGCGGGGCCGTCCTGCCGCGCATGCCGGGCCCCACCAGTCGCTGGCCTCGGCGATCCGGCAGGCGGTGCGCCATCCCTCGTTCCATTTCCTGTTCTGGAGCTACTTCGTCTGCGGCTTTCATACCGCTTTCATCACCCTGCACCTGCCGGCCTATGTCACGGACGGCGGGTTGACGGCCGCCAATGGCGCGACCGCCATCGCGCTGATCGGCCTCTTCAACGTGCTGGGCTCGTTCTACGCGGGAAAGCTGGGCGGCAAGTACAGCAAGAAGCGCCTGCTGGCCGTGGTGTACGGCATGCGCGCGTTTGCCATTCTGCTGTTGCTGGCGCTGCCGCTGTCGCCCTGGGTGCTGTATGTGTTCGCGGCCTGGATGGGCCTGTTCTGGCTGGGCACGGTGCCGCTCACGCAGGGGCTCATCGGCCAGATCTACGGGCTGCGTTACGCGGCCACGCTGTCGGGCATCGTGTTCCTGGGGCACCAGATCGGCAGTTTCGTCGGCGTCTGGCTGGGCGGCAACGTGTATGCGCGCACCGGCAGCTACGACCTGGTCTGGTGGATCGGCGTGGCGCTGGCGGTGTTCGCCGCCGCGCTGTGCCTGCCGGTGCGCGAGCAGCCGGTGGCGCAGCCCGCGGCGGCCTGAGCGCGGCCATGGACGGACGCAGGCCGCCTCGCATGTCGCGCGCTGGCGCGTGGCTGGCGGGGCGGCGCTGGCGGCCGTGCTGGCCCTGGCTTTCTGGGGCTACACCACCCCGGCCATGCGCATCCACTGGGAAAACCTCGCCGCGCTCTGCGGCCTCTAGCGGCCGTTGAAATCCACGTGCGCAAACAGCCGCGGTCTGTAACCGTGTAACGCGTGCGCGCGGGTGAATGACGATCGTCGGCGGCAGTTCGACGATTTTGGCCGGAAATCTCCGCCCGGCGCGCGCGGCGGCCGCGCACGGCGTCCGAAAGCGAGGAGCGGCCGATGGCGGCGTTGCCCCAGAGGTGGAGCATGCAGGACGAGGCGGCGCAGCAATTGGCCAGGGTCGAGCGCATCGCGCCCTGCCTGGCCAAGGTGGTGCGGCCGGGCGCCTACATGCTGGACGGCGCCGTGGCGCGGCATGCCGCCAGCCCGGGCGTCGCGGTATCCTACGCCGTTGTTCATCCATTCGAGTCATGGGCGGTCCGCGCCGCCGCCTCCGTGCCCCATGCAGGACGCTTCGCTTTCCCATCCCACGCTCACGCTGGCCGAGATCGGCGCGCTGCCGGCCGCGTCCACGCTCGTGCTCACGGTGAACAACCGGCTCTCGCGCCGGCTGATCCAGGACCTGGCCGCGCTGCTGCGCCAGGAGCGGCAGGTGAGCGAGCTGCCCCGCATCGCGCCGCTGTCGGCATGGCTGGCCGATGCCGCCAACGAACTGGCTTTCGAGGCGGATGGCGACGTGCCCGCCTACCGGCTGGACAGCTTCGCCACGCAGATGGTCTGGACCGACGCGATCCGCGAGGAAGAAGCGGGCCGCGTGCTGCTGGATGCCGGCCAGGCGGCGAAGCTCGCCATGGACGCGGACCAGCTCATGGACGAATGGGCCCTGGAGGTGCCCGCGGGCGCCCGGACGGACGAGTACCTGGGTTTTGCGCGCTGGCGCGAGCGCTACCGCACGCGGCTCGCCGAGCTGGACGCCGAAGACGCCAACCAGGGCTATGCGCGCGTGCTGCGCGCGCTGGAAGCGGGCCGGCTGGCCACGCCCGGCCATCTGGTGCTGGCGGGCTTCACCGAAATATCGCCGCGCTTCGCGCGCCTGCTGCGCGCATTCGAGGCGGGCGGCGCCGCCATTGCGCAGTGGCGCGACGCGCTGCGCGCGCGAAGCTGCCTGGCCGTTACGAAGCGGCCGACGCCGGGCGCAATGGCGGGCGGCCGCGGCCTGGGCCGCTCAGCATGCGCGCCCNGCGGCACCGACCTGGTGGCCCGCGCGCTGGCGCAGGGCATGGCCGCCGAACTCAAGCGCAATCTCGTGGTCGAGAACAAGCCGGGCGCCGGCGGCAATATCGCCGCCGGCAGCGTGTCCCAGGCCGTCGGCGATCCGAACACGCTGCTGGTGGCCTACACCAGTTTCGCCATCAATCCCAGCATCCAGACCGACCTGCCCTACGATCCCCTCGCCAGCTTCACGCCGCTCAGCCTGACGGCCACCTCGCCGCTCATGCTGGTCTGTCGTCCCGACCTGCCGGTAAAGAACACCGCGGAGCTGATGGCCTACGTGCGCCAGCGCCCGAAGCAATTCAGCATCGGCGGGGCCGGGCTGGGCAGCGCCAGCCAGATGGCCGGAGAAATGCTCAAGGCCCGGGCCAGACTGGACGTGGTGAGCGTCCCCTACAAGGGCGCGGCGCCCGCCGTACAGGATCTGCTGGGCGGCCAGATCCAGTTATTGATGTCGGACATGGCCACCGTCCAGCCCCTGCTGCGCGGCGGCGGCTCAAGGCGCTGGGCGTGAGCACGCCGGAACCGCTGGCGGCCTATCCCGGCGTCGAACCCATTGCCCGCGTGCTGCCGGGCTTCGACTACCGCACCTGGTTCGGACTGTTCGCGCCCAGGGACGTGGCGGCGGCGCAAGCCGACCGCTTGTCCGAAGCGGCCCAGGCCTGCACCCGGATGCCCGAGATCGCGCAGCGCCTGGAGCATCACGGACTGGACGCCGTGGGCAGCGGCCGCGCCGAATTCGAGGTTTTCATCCGGGCGGAAATCAAGCGCTGGCGGGTCGTGGCCGAGGCCACGGGGATGCGGCTGGGCTGAACGCCCCCGGCGCCTGAAATCATGTTCCGAGGGCTGGCGGGCGGCCTCCGCCGGCCCCATTTTTTTCTGTTTCACTCCGCTGCTTTTTCAGCCAGATGAGGGTTATTCCGGGCTACGCTCATGCGCCGCCGGCAGGTAGTTTTCGCCTTCATGCCTTGTGACCAAATGCATCAACAACGGGCCTGCGCGACCGTTTTTTCCCCTTTCGGCCCAAATCTCTTGCGCAGCACTTGAAATTGCTGTTTAAATTCGACGCGTAAACCTCTAATTCATCGGTACTTTTTGGGTCCGGAGAAATTCAGGTTTATGCAATATTTTCTCACTGTCTGATAAGCCGGTTTACACCATGGCATTTTCCTGGACCCGTGCAATTGCGAAAGCCCTGGCGCCGCTGGCGCTGGCAGTCTGCGCGCTCCACCCTGACGCCGCGATGGCGGCCAAGAATACCGACCCTTGCAAGACCAACGCCAAGTCGGCGGCCTGCAAGGCGCAGCAATCCAAGAAGTCCCCCTCGGCCAAGAAGCCGGCATCCTCCAAGAGCGCTTCGGCCAAGACCTCCTCGGCCAGGAAGGCGCAGCCCGCCGCCTCCAAGAAGGCGCCCAAGGGCGGCAAGCAGGCGGTGGCGCGCTCCGGCAGCGCCAGGAAGCCGGCCGCCGGCAAGAGCGGCAAAGGCGGCAAGGGTGCGGCCGGCAGGCGCGCGGCGGCGGCCGCCGCCAGCGCCGGCCCATGCGCCGCCCGCGGTGTCCGTGCGCGCCGAAGCCGCCGCGCTGCGCTCCAGCACCGCCTACGTGCAAGACCTCGAAAGCTCCAGCGTGCTGTTCGCCAAGAACGAGAACGTGGTGCGCCCGATCGCCTCGATCTCCAAGCTCATGACCGCGCTGGTGGTGGTGGACGCCAACCTGCCCATGGACGAGATGCTGGAAATCACCGACGACGACGTGGACTCGCTCAAGCACACCACGTCGCGCCTGCGCGTGGGCACCCGCCTGAGCCGCGGCGACATGCTGCACCTGGCGCTGATGTCCTCGGAGAACCGCGCCGCGCATGCGCTGGGCCGCAACTATCCCGGCGGCCTGCCGGCCTTCGTGGCCGCCATGAACGCCAAAGCGCGCGCGCTGGGCATGACGAACACGCATTTCATCGAGCCCACCGGCCTGTCGAGCGAAAACGTGTCCTCGCCGCGCGACCTGGCCCGCCTGCTGCGCGCCGCCTCGCAGCGCCCCCTCATCCACCGCTATTCCACCGATTCCGAGTACGAGGTGGAAATCAACAAGCGCACCCAGACCTTCCGCAACACCAACCTGCTGGTGCGCAAGCCGGACTGGGACATCAAGATCTCCAAGACGGGATTCATCAACGAGGCGGGCGAATGCCTGGTCATGCTGGCCCGCATCAACGGGCGCGACCTGGCCATCGTGCTGCTCGATTCCCAGGGCAAGCTCTCGCGCATCGGCGACGCCGTGCGCATCCGCCGCATCGTGCAAAACGAGGTGGCGCTGGCTTCGCTGCAATCCGGCGGCTGACCCGGCGTCCCGCCGACTGTCCCGGGGCCCGGCCAGTCCGGGCCTCTTTTTTGCGCGCAAGCCCGCAGAGGGCCGTGTCAGGCCGCCCTGGCGGGGCGCGGAGCGGCTTCCTCGCACAGCGCGGGCGGCAGGCCGCGCAGCACGGCGCCCGCATCGAGCGAGCGGATGGGCACCGAGGCGTCGCGCGGAATGCGGCCCTCCGCCAGCAACACTTCGTAGCGCAGGCAGCAGACGCGCAGGAAAGAAGTGAAATTGGCTGCCTCGCCGCGATACGCCACCAATTCGTCGTACAGCCGCTCGATGAGCTGGGACACGCGCATGCCGTCGCGCGCGGCGATTTCTTCCAGCACCTGCCAGAACAGCTTTTCCAGCCGCACGCTGGTGGCCGCGCCATGCAGCCGCAGCGAACGCGTCTGCGGCGAGTACGACTGCGCACTGGCGCGGATGAAGATTTCACACATGCAAGCTCCCTGTTTTTTTCTGGTGCGGTGCGGCGTCCGGGGCCATCTGCAACCGTGCGTTTCCGCCCGACCGCGCGGCGCGCCGGGTTGATATAAATCATTGTCTCGATGCAGTGCGGGTTCGAGGATAGTGAAACTGATCCGACTTCGGAGGTAAAGATGCAGAAAACCATGAAGGCCGCAGTTGCACGTGAATTCGGCAAGCCGCTGGCCATTGAAGAAACCGAAGTGCCCCGCCCTGGCGCGGGCGAGATCCTGGTGAAGATCGAGGCTTGCGGCGTCTGCCACACCGACCTGCATGCCGTCGAGGGCGATTGGCCGGTCAAGCCCAATCCGCCTTTCATTCCGGGCCATGAAGGTGTGGGCCACGTGGCGGCGCTGGGCGCCGGCGTGACGCACGTCAAGGAGGGCGACCGCGTCGGCATCCCCTGGCTGTACTCGGCCTGCGGGCATTGCGAGCATTGCCTGGGCGGCTGGGAAACCCTGTGCGAGCAGCAGAAGAACACCGGCTATTCCGTGAACGGCGGCTTCGCGCAGTACGCGCTGGCCAACGCCGACTACGTGGGCCTGCTGCCCCGCAGCGTGGGCTTCGTCGAGGTGGCGCCCGTGCTGTGCGCCGGCGTCACGGTGTACAAGGGGCTCAAGGTCACCGACACGCGGCCGGGCAACTGGGTGGTGATTTCGGGCGTGGGCGGCCTGGGACACATGGCGGTGCAATATGCCCGCGCCATGGGCCTGAACGTGGCGGCCGTCGACGTGGACGACGCCAAGCTCGACCTGGCGCGCAGGCTGGGTGCCGAAGTCACCGTCAACGCCAGGACCACCGATCCGGCGGCCTATCTCAAGAAGGAGATCGGCGGCGCGCACGGCGCCCTGGTCACGGCCGTGTCGCCCAAGGCCTTCGAGCAGGCGCTGGGCATGGTGCGGCGCGGCGGCACGATTTCGCTCAACGGGCTGCCGCCGGGCGACTTTCCCCTGTCGATCTTCGACATGGTGCTCAACGGCATCACCGTGCGCGGCTCCATCGTCGGGACGCGGCTGGACCTGCAGGAGTCGCTGCAGTTCGCCGAGGAGGGCAAGGTGCGCGCCACCGTGTCCACCGACACGCTGGAAAACATCAACAACGTGTTCGACCGCATGCGCAAGGGCCAGATCGAGGGACGGGTGGTGCTCGACATGCAGTGACGGCAGGCAATGGCCGCCCGCCCCCCGCGCGGCCTGCTCCCGGCGACGGGCGGCCCGCCGTCAGATCTCGATGCGCGCGCGCAGCAGTTTCATGAACTGGGACAGCCAGGCGGGATGCGCGGGCCAGGCCGGGGCCGTGACGAGGTGTCCGTCGGTGTGGGCCTGGTCGACCGCGATGTCGGCGTAGGTGCCGCCGGCGAGCCGGACTTCCGGAGCGCACGCCGGATAGGCCGAGCACGTGCGGCCCTTGAGTACGCCCGCCGCCGCCAGGATCTGCGCGCCGTGGCAGACCGCCGCGATGGGCTTGGCCGCCTTGTCGAAGGCGCGCACGATGTCCAGCACCTTCTCGTTCAGGCGCAGGTACTCGGGCGCGCGGCCGCCCGGTATGACCAGGCCGTCGTACGCGGCGGGATCGACGCCGTCGAAATCGTGATTGAGGGTGAAGTTGTGGCCGCGCTTCTCGGTGTAGGTTTGCGCACCCTCGAAGTCGTGGATGGCCGTGGCCACGGTATCGCCGGACTTCTTGCCCGGGCACACCGCATGCACGGTGTAGCCCACGGCCAGCAGCGCCTGGAACGGCACCATGGTTTCATAGTCTTCGGCGTAATCGCCGACCAGCATCAGCAGTGTCTTGCTCATAATCGTCTCCGTCTGTTCTGCGCCGCCGCGCGGGCAGCGCCGGTCCGGACTTCCACGGGCCCGGGTCATGGCAGGGACGATTGTGCGCGCAAGCCGCCCGCCGCGGGTGGTATGGGAATGACCGCGGCGACGGGCGATCGGCGGCCGGCGGCGGGCGCGCCGGCGCTGCCGCTATTCCAGCGCGACGGAAACCGGCTTGGCGCCCAGCAGGTCGACCAGCACCCTGGGGTCTATGCCCACCAGATAGCCGCGCCGCCCCCCGTTGATGTAGACCACCGGGTATTCCAGCGCCCCGGCCTCCACGTACACCGGCATGCGCTTGCGCGTGCCGAAGGGCGAGGTGCCGCCCACCTGGTAGCCGGAGTGGCGCTGCGCAACCTCGGGATGGCAGGGCTGCACTTTCTTCAGGCCGGCCTGGCGCGCCAGGTTCTTGGTGGAGACTTCGCGGTCGCCGTGCATGACGACCACCAGCGGCCGCGCGTCCTCGTCTTCCATGATGAGCGTCTTGACCACCGCGTGCGGGTCCAGCCCGAGCTGGCGGGCGGCCTCGCCCGCGCCGCCGTGGTCAACGTAGTCGTACGTGTGCTCGGAGTAGGCCACCTTGTTCCGCTTGAGGAACTGCGTGGCGGGCGTTTCGGAAACGTGGCGGGATTTGCTCATGGTGCGTGGTGACGGGCGGTCGGCCTGTGGCGTGTCGCCCTAGCCTCTCGGGTGGTGCGCGGCGTGCAGGGCCTTGAGGCGCTCGCGCGCGACGTGGGTGTAGATCTGGGTGGTGGAAATGTCGGCGTGGCCCAGCAGCATCTGCACCACGCGCAGGTCGGCGCCGTGGTTGAGCAGGTGCGTGGCGAAGGCGTGGCGCAGCACGTGGGGCGAGAGCGGCGCGTGTATGCCGGCCTTGATCGCATACTTGCGCACCAGCTGCCAGAAAGCCTGGCGCGACATGGCCTGGGCGCGGCCGGTGATGAACAGCGCGTCGCATACGCGGCCGCCGGACAGCTCCGGCCTGGCCGACTCCAGGTAGCGCGAGATCCAGTGCGCGGCTTCGGCGCCCAGCGGCACCAGGCGGTCCTTGCCTCCCTTGCCGAGCACCACGCGCAGCACGCCTTCGTTCAGGCTCGCGTCCAGCGCGCGCAGGCCGACCAGCTCCGACACCCGCAGGCCGGTGGCGTACAGGGTTTCGAGATGGCGCGGTCGCGCAGCCCCGGGCCTGCGACACGTCGGGCGCGTTCAGCAGCTCATCCACCTGCGCTTCCGACAGCGTCTTGGGCGTGCGCGGCGGCTGCCTGGCGGCCGCCAGCGTCAGGCAGGGATCGCGCTCGGCGCGATGCTCGCGCAACGCCCAGGCGTAGTAGCGGCGCAGCGCGGCCAGGCGGCGGTTGGCGGTGGCGGGCCGGGTTTCCTCGTGGCGGCATGCGAACCAGGCCTCGATGTCGGCCTTGTCGGCCTGGCTGATGGAGCGGGCCCGCCCCGGGGCGGACAGGGGGGCCAGCCCGAGCCGCGCCATTTCGCGCGCGCGGGCCTGCGGGTCTTCGAGCCACCGCGCAAAGCCGGTGAGATCGCGCCGGTAGGCCGCCAGCGTATTGGCCGACAGGCCGTCCTCCAGCCAGACGGCGTCGAGGAAAGCGTCTATGTCGGCCTGCGAGGCCAGCGGCGAGGAAGAAGACGGAGACATGGAACGGAGAAAACGGGGGCGTGCGTTGCGCCATCGCGGCCCCGGCAAGTCTACACCGCCACCTGCCCGTCCACGCCGGCGGCCACGGATTCGAGCCAGCTCTCGAAGGCCTGCAGGGCTTCGGAACGCTCGCTGCGCTGCGGATAGCCGAAGTAATAGCCCTGGCTCACCGCGAGCGACTGGCGCACGGGCATTGCGAGCGTCCCCTGGTCCAGCGCGGGCTGGGCCAGAAAGCGCGGCATGAGCCCCACGCCCAGGCCGGCCTGGACCGCCGCCATCACCATGGTGAACAATTCGTAGCGCGGGCCGCCCGCCGCCTGCGGACCGTACAGATAGCCGTTGGCCGCGTACCACTGGCGCCAGGCGTCGGGCCGCGAACTGAGGTGCAGGTGGGTCACGCCGCCCAGCACGCGCCGCCCTCGTCGCGCGCGCGCTCGCCGCGGGGCCGGGGGCGCACACGGGCACCAGCTCGCGCTCGGGAAAGAGCAGCACGCCCTGGGTGCCCGGCCACAGGCCGTCGCCATGGTAGAGGGCGCCGTCGAAAGGCTGGTCCTTGAACTGGAACGGCAGCGTGCGCACCGACAGGCTCACGGTGATGTCGGGCTGGCGGCGCTGGAAATCGGCCAGCCGCGGAATGAGCCAGGTGGTGGCCAGGGTGGGCACCACCGCAATGTGGATGCTGCGGCCCATGCCCGTGCGGCTGACCAGGCCGAAGGTGTCTTTCTCGATCTGGTCGAGATGGTGGCGGATGCGCCCGGCGTACTCGGCGCCGTGCTCGGTCAGCACGATGCGGCGGCGCACGCGCGTGAAGAGCTGCACGCCCAGGCGTTCTTCCAGGCTGGCCACCTGCCGGTAGACCGCGCTGTGTGTCAGGGCGAGTTCTTCGGCCGCGCGCGAGAAGCTGCCCAGGCGGGCCGAGGCTTCGAATGCCTGCAGGGCGGTCAGGTTGGGGATGCCGTTTCTCATGGGACGGGACAAACCGGAGCGGATCGGACGCGAGGCCGGGCCGGGGGTTGACACGCCCTAGTGCCCGGGACTCAACAGATTGTGCAATTTTATCAATTGCCTTGTGCGACGGAGGCACATATGCTCGTGGATTCCATCCCGGTTCTTCTCGAATACCCCCCATGTCCCAGCAAAAATCCCGTTTAGGCGGTCATATCCTGGTCGACCAGCTCGTGGCCCAGGGCGTCAAACATGTGTTCTGCGTGCCCGGCGAAAGCTATCTGGCGGTGCTGGACGGTCTGCATGACGCGAACATCGAGGTCACGGTGTGCCGCCAGGAAGGCGGCGCGGCCATGATGGCCGACGCGCACGGCAAGCTCACCGGCGAACCCGGCATCTGCATGGTGACGCGCGGCCCCGGCGCCTCCAACGCCCTGGCCGGCGTGCACATCGCCAAGCAGGATTCCACGCCGCTCATTCTCTTCGTGGGCCAGATCGAGCGCGGCATGCGCGAGCGCGAAGCCTTCCAGGAAATGGACTACCGCGCCGTGTTCGGCACCCAGGCCAAGTGGGTTACCGAGATCGACCAGGTCGAACGCATTCCCGAGCTGATCTCGCGCGCCTTCCACGTCGCCACCTCGGGCCGCCCCGGTCCGGTCGTGATCGCCCTGCCGGAAGACATGCTGGTGGAGTCGGCCGAGGTGGCCGACGCACCGCGCTACGAGGTCATCGAGAGCGCGCCCGCGGCCGGCCAGATGGCCGAGCTGCAAAAGCTGCTGGCCGAGGCCCGCAACCCCGTCGCCATCCTGGGCGGCTCGCGCTGGAACGCGCAGGCCGTGGCGCAATTCGCCGATTTCGCGCAGCGCCACGCCCTGCCCACGGCGGTGTCGTTCCGCCGCCAGATGCTGTTTCCGGCCGATCACCCCTGCTACATCGGCGACGTGGGCCTGGGCATCAACCCGGCGCTGGCCAAGCGCGTGGCCGACGCCGACCTGATCCTGCTGGTGGGCGGGCGCATGTCCGAGAACCCCAGCCAGTCGTATACCCTGCTGGACATCCCCGTGCCGCGCCAGAAGCTGGTGCACGTGCATCCCGACAGCGCCGAGCTGGGCCGCGTGTACCGTCCCACCCTGGCCGTCAACACCTCGCCGGCGGCGTTCGCGCAGGCGCTGTCCGACCTGAAAGCGCCCGCCCGGCCGGCCTGGGCGGACGACACGCGCGCCATGCGCGAGTCGTATCTCAAGTGGAGCGACCCGGCCTCCATCACGACGCCGGGCAGGCTGCAGATGGGCCAGGTCATGGCCTATCTCGAATCCCACCTGCCGGCCGACGCCATCATGACCAACGGCGCGGGCAACTACGCCACCTGGCTGCACCGCTTCCATCGCCACACCCGCTACGGCACCCAGCTCGCGCCCACCTCGGGCTCCATGGGCTACGGACTGCCGCCGCGGTGGGCGCCAAGCGCGTCTGGCCCGACAAGACCGTGGTGTGCTTCGCGGGCGACGGCTGCTTCCTCATGCATGGCCAGGAATTCGCCACCGCCGTGCAGTACGACCTGCCCATCATCGTGGTGCTGGTGGACAACGGCATGTACGGCACCATCCGCATGCACCAGGAGCGGCACTATCCCGGCCGCATCTCGGCCACCGCCCTGAAGAACCCGGACTTCGCCGATTACGCGCGCGCCTTCGGCGGCCACGGCGAGCGCGTGGAAACCACCGAGGAATTCGGCCCGGCCTTCGAGCGCGCGCTGGCCAGCGGCAAGCCCGCCATCCTGCACTGCCTCATCGATCCCGAAACCATTTCGCCGTCGACCACGCTGCAGAAGATCCGCGAGGCGGCCCTCAAGGCGCGGCAATGACGCGGCCGGCAGCCCGGCGCGCCCGCGGGCGCGCCGGCTTGTCGCGCCAAATATTTTAGATTTAAACTATTCAGCATTCCATACCGGACAAGATAGCGGAGACCAGCATGTCCTCGAACCCCTCCTTCCATTGGCAAGACCCCCTGCTGCTGGACCAGCAGCTCACCGAAGAAGAGCGCATGGTGCGCGACGCCGCGCATGCCTACGCCCAGGACAAGCTGGCCCCGCGCGTGCTCAACGCCTTCCGCAACGAGCAGACCGACCCGGCCATCTTCGCCGAAATGGGCGAGCTGGGCCTGCTGGGCGCCACCATTCCCACCGAGTACGGCGGCGCGGGCCTGAACTACGTCTGCTACGGCCTCATCGCGCGCGAAGTCGAGCGCGTGGACTCCGGCTACCGTTCCATGATGAGCGTGCAATCGTCGCTGGTCATGGTGCCCATCAACGAATTCGGCAGCGAAGCCCAGAAGCAGAAGTACCTGCCCAAGCTGGCGCGCGGCGAATGGATCGGCTGCTTCGGCCTCACTGAACCCAACCACGGCTCCGATCCCGGCGGCATGGAAACCCGCGCCGTCAAGACGGCCGACGGCTACACGCTCACCGGCAACAAGATGTGGATCACCAATTCGCCCATCGCCGACGTGTTCGTGGTGTGGGCCAAGTGCGTGGGCGGCGAATACGACGGCAAGATCCGCGGCTTCATCCTGGAAAAGGGCATGAAGGGCCTGTCCGCCCCGGCCATCCACGGCAAGGTGGGCCTGCGCGCTTCCATCACCGGCGAAATCGTGATGGACGAAGTGGAAGTCTCCGAAGCCCAGATGATGCCCGGCGTAACCGGCCTGAAGGGCCCGTTCACGTGCCTGAACTCCGCCCGCTACGGCATCGCCTGGGGCGCGCTGGGCGCGGCCGAGGCCTGCTGGCACACCGCCCGCCAATACACGCTGGACCGCAAGCAGTTCGGCCGCCCGCTGGCCGCCAACCAGCTCATCCAGAAGAAACTGGCCGACATGCAGACCGAGATCACCCTGGGCCTGCAAGGCTGCCTGCGCCTGGGCCGCATGAAAGACGAAGGCACGGCCGCGGTGGAAATCACTTCCATCATGAAGCGCAATTCCTGCGGCAAGGCGCTGGACATCGCCCGCCTGGCCCGCGACATGCTGGGCGGCAACGGCATCTCCGACGAGTTCGGCGTGGCCCGCCACCTGGTGAACCTCGAAGTGGTCAACACCTACGAAGGCACACACGACGTGCACGCCCTCATCCTGGGCCGCGCCCAGACCGGCATCCAGGCGTTCTACTGATCGTCCGCCGTCCCCGCCGACAAAGCGCCGCGCAAGCGCGCTTTGTTTTTTCGGCCTCCATTGCCGTTAGCCCCGATGGCGCGGGCCGTGCGCAGGCCGTACCCTTGCGGCATCGTCCCGGCACTGGCCCGGACCGCCTCGCGCGGTCGCCGCGTGCCCGACCCCGGATTTCCCCCCACCAGGAGTCGCGCATGTTCCGCAGCCTTTCTTCCCTCCGCCTGACGGCGGCCCTCACGCTGGCGCTGGCCGGCAACGGGGCCTGGGCCGCCACCACGCTCACCATGACCACCGAGTATCCGGCCTCGTCCATGCCCGGCCAGGGCGTGTCCACTTTCGCGGAACTGGTGCGCGCCAAGACCGCGGGCCAGGTGGTCATAGACGCCAGCTACGACGCCGCCAAGGGCATCAAATCGGCGGGCATGATCGATGCGGTGCAGGCGCGCAAGGTGGATGCCGGCGATGCGTTCGCCGGCGCGCTGGCCGGACAGTATCCCGTCTTCGGCGTCTCTTCCCTGCCCTTCCTGGCGGACTCGCTGCAAAAGGCCCGCAACCTGAACAAAGCGGCGCGGCCGGCCTACGAAAAACTGCTGGCCGGGCATGGCCAGAAGCTGCTCTACACCACGCCCTGGCCGCCGTCCGGCATCTGGTCCAAACGCAAGATCGACAGTGTGGCGGCGCTGAAATCGCTGAGCATCCGCACCTACGACGCGACTTCGCAGCAGGTGATGGAAAAGGCGGGCGCCAAGGCGCAGAACATTTCGTTTTCGGACGCCATGCCGCGCATCGCCTCGGGCGAGGTGAACGCGGTGCTGTCCTCGGGCGACGGCGGCGCGGGGCGCAAGCTGTGGGAGCACCTGCCGCAGTTCGCCGAGATCAACTACGCCATGCCGGTGTCCGTGGCCACCATGAACCTGGAAGCCTACAAGGCGCTGGACGCCCGGGCGCGCAAGGCCATCGACCAGGCGGCCGCCCAGACCGAAGCGGAGCAATGGAAACGCATCGAGGGCCGCCTGCAGCAGAACTACGCCACCATGCGCAAGAACGGCGTGGCCATCAACACTTCGGTGCCGGCGCCGGTGCGCGACGCGCTGAAGCGGGCGTCTGGCGGACGCGCTCAGCGCCTGGAAGGCGGCCGCCGGCCCCGACGGCGCGGCCATCCTCAAGCGCGCGGGCATACGCTAGGAAAAGGCGCGGAGCCGGCGCGGCCGGCTTCGCCGCCGTCAGTCGTTGCCCGAAAGATCGAACAGGCTGGTGGCATCCAGCTCGAGCACGGATTCGCCGTGCTGGTTGAGGACGGTCCAGGCCCAGGTAATGATGCCCAGGTCCGGACGCGACGACGAATGGCGCACGCCCTGCACGCGGGCTTCCAGCCGCAGCGTGTCGCCGGGCCGCACCGGCGTGCGCCAGCGCACCTCGCCCAGGCCGGGCGAGCCGAACGATTCCGAATCGTGCAGCGCCGCGTCCACCGCCATGCGCATGGCCAGCGCGCAGGTGTGCCAGCCGCTGGCGATGTGCCCGCCCAGCGGCCCTCGGCGGCGCGTTTCAGGTCGGTATGGAACCATTGCGGATCGTAGCGCGTGGCGAATTCCAGGATTTCTTCCTGCGTGACGGCGACCGGCCCGCCCTTGATCACCATGCCGTCTTTGAATTCGGCGAATTTCATCTTGTGCAGTTCCCCTCGCGAACACGGGCGCCCGCGGCGCCCGTCCATGGCGCATGGCGCCTGTTCTGGATGTCGGCAATGGCCCCGCCGCGGCCGGGCCCGCCTTGCAGGATAGTCCAATCCGCGGCGGATTGCACCGCCGCGGACGGCGTTCAGATGACGGCTTCGATGAGAAACGGGCCGCGCCGCCGCAGCCCTTCCTGCAGCGCCCGCGCGAAGCCTTCCACCGTGTCCGTGCTGACCGCCTCCACGCCCATGCCGAGCGCGAGGTGAGTCCAGCCGAGATGGGGCTCTTCGAGGTCGAGCATGCGGCGCGCATTGCGGCCCGGCGCCTCCACGCCCACGTTCTTCATTTCGCCGTGCAGCGTGGCATAGGAACGGTTGGCGAGAATGATGGTGAGGCAGTCGAGGTTCTCGCGCGCCTGCGTCCACAACGCCTGCAGCGTGTACATGCCGCTGCCGTCGGCCTGCAGGGTGACCACCTTGCGGTCCGGGCAGGCCACCGCGGCCCCCGTGGCCATGGGCAGGCCGATGCCAATGGCCCCGCCGGTCAGCAGCATCCAGTCATGCGGGGCGCTGCCCTGGCTCAGGCGGGAGAATTCGCGTCCCTGGGTAATGGATTCGTCGCATACGATGGCCTGCTCGGGCAGCAGGCGCGCCCACCAGCATGTTCACGGCGGCGCCGGTGAGTTTGCCCTGGGACGGCGGAGGGCGATGCCCTTGTCGGTGATGTCGGCGCCAAGCTCGGGCGGCGTCTGTTCCAGGGCGATCTTCACGGCGGAGACGATCTGGTTCAGGGGATCGGTGAGCGATTCGAGGATCTCGTTGGAGGACACCGTGAAGCTGCGCGGCACGCCTTCGGCAAGGTTGCGGCCCTTGACCTCGATTTCGCGGACCTCCGAGCCCGGGAAGGCCGAGCCGATTTCCTTCTTGATGAGTTCGGCGGTGGGCTCGCCGATCAGCATGCCGTAGTTGCGGCGGATGTAGTTGACGATGGCCTCGTCGAACTTGTCGCCGCCGACGCGCACCGAGCCCTTGTAGACCATGCCGCCCAGCGAGATGACGGCCACCTCGGTGGTGCCGCCGCCGATATCCACCACCATGGAGCCGCTGGCGTCGGAGACGGCCAGGCCGGCGCCGATGGCGGCCGCCATGGGCTCCTCGATGAGGAACACGTGGGACGCGCCCGCGCCCAGCGCCGATTCGCGGATGGCCCGGCGCTCGACCTGGGTGGAGCCGCAGGGAACGCACACGATGATGCGCGGGCTGGGGGCCAGCATGTTGCGGGGGTGCACCATGCGGATGAACTGCTTGAGCATTTNCGCCGGCCCTGGCCCTGCTGGCGCTGGCGGCCTTCGCCCTGGACGGCGCGGTGACGGCCGACCAGACCCTGGGACGCCGTTCGATCAATATGATCAGGCCGGAGGCGCGCGGTCGCCTGAACGCGCTTTTCGTCGGCATTTTCTTCCTCGGCGGGGCGGCCGGCTCGGCCGGCGGTGCGGCTGTCTGGCACGCGGGCGGATGGTCCGGCGTGGCCACGCTGGGCGTTGCGATCGGCGCGGCCATGATGGCCATCTTTCTGGCATCGCCACGCGATATAAGCGAACCGTAATACGGTACGCTATGCGTTTTGACCGTTGCCGCCGGATTGCCTGCACGCGCCATGACCGCCGCCCCTAACGCCGAGGATTCTCCCCTGTTCATCGCCGCCCTCGCGCGCGGCATTTCGCTGCTGCGCGCTTTCAGCGAAGGACGTCCCGCCATGACGCTGCCCGAGCTGGCCGAGGCCACCGGCCTGAGCAAAAGCTCGGTGCAGCGTTTTGCCCACACGCTCTGGACGCTGGGCTACCTGCGCAAGGATCCGGCCACCAAGAAGTTCTCGCTGGGTCCGTGGTCGCTGGAACTGGGCATGCGCTATGTGCAGACCAGCCCGCTGGTGCTGGGCGGCAATCCGTTCCTGCATGTGCTCAACCGCAACAGCCAGGAAACCTGCAGCCTGGCCGAGCCCGACGGGCTGGACATGGTGTATGTGGCGCGGTTCGCCACGCACAAGGAAATGTTCGTCAACATGCCGGTGGGCATGCGCCTGCCGCTGTACTGCACGGCAGCGGGGCGGGCGGTGCTGTCGCGCCTGGACGCCGGCCGCGCGCGAACTGCTGCACCGCTGCGAGCGGGTGGCATATACGCCCGCCACCATTACCGACCTGGATGCGCTGATGGCCGAGGTGGACTTCGCGCGCCGCCATGGCTATGCGCGCTCCAATGGCGAGTTCTATCCCGGCGATATCACCATCAGCGCGGCGGTCACCGACGCCGGCGGCACGCCGGTGGGCGCGGTGAATGTGTCGGTGCCGTCTTCGCGCTGGTCGTTCGAGCAGGCGCAGGCGGTATTCGGGCCGCAAGTCATGGAAACCGCGCACGCGATCAGCGCGTCGCGCACGCTGGGGCGGGGCTACCCGTTCTATGAGCTGGAGCCGCCCGGCGGCGTGCTGCGCTACAAATAAAAAAAAACAAAGAAACGCCCGCTGCCGGACCGCGGCTCCCCGATGGCCGCCCCTGCCCTGCGCTGGTGCGCCGCCGGTGCGCCAGCGCAGGGCATTTTGGCCGATATAACCACTTTCCCAAGTAGGAAACTCAATCCGCATCTCAGGGAAAATCCCTGATTGGCCATTTGGCATGCTGCTTGCTACGCTATTTATGACACGATCGTATCGCTATGCGATTTGATTGAATCTAAACAATGTCGGCGGATCGTGCCGGCCAGGAGTGTGCATTGCAGCCATCCGCCGAAGTCTTGTTCACGCCCGTTCCGGGATTCATGGGGTTGCCGCCGGCGCGGCCCGCGAGCCAGGGCGCGCTCGCGCGCCAGCGTGGTGGGGATTCCCTTCGATTGCGGCACGCATCCGTTCCGGGTCGGCGCGCGCCAAGGGCCCGACGCCATCCGGGAGCAGTCGCGCCTGGTGCGGCCTTTCGACCTGTTCCAGCGGGCCGGGGTTGCCAATCCCTCCGAGTTCCTGCGGGCCGTGGACGTCGGCAACGTGGCTTGCCATCCGGGGGACCCCGGGGCCTCGTACCCGCTGATCGAGGCGGGCATCGGCGCCATCCTGGACGCGGGCGCGATTCCCATTTCCATGGGCGGCGACGGCGCGGTGACGCTGCCGCAGCTGCGCGCGGTGGCCCGGCGTCATCCGGACTTCGTCGTGCTGCATTTCGATTCGCACACCGACACCTATCCCATTCCCGGCTACAACACCGCCACCACTTTCACCCGCGCCGCCGAGGAGGGGCTGCTGGACGTGGCCCGCAGTTTCCACGTCGGCACGCGCGGCGGCAGCTTCATGGCCGGCGTGGTCGAGTTCGGCCGCGAGGTGGGCTACACCATCGTGCCCTACGACGAGTTCGATCACGACCCGGGCGCCACGCTGGCGGCCATCCGCGAACGCATCGGCATGCGGCCGGTGTACCTGTGCTTCGACATGGACATCTTCGATCCGTCGTGCGCGCCGGGCGTGTGCACGCCGGAATGGGGCGGCCTCTCGGCCAAGGAGGGGCTGGCGCTGCTGCGCCGGATCTCCGGCCTGAACTTCGTGGCCTTCGACGTCAATACCGTTTCGCCGCCGCAGGACGTGGGCGGCGCCACGGCCTTCCTGGCCGCCACCGTCATGCAGGAGTTCTGCGCACTGGCGGCGGCGGCAGTACAGCGGTTTCCGCAAGGCCGTCCGGCCTGATCCGGCCATCTCCACATCCGCATCCAAGCAAGGGGAAATCATGAAACTGAAATCGATGCTGCTGGGCCTGCTTGCCGCAGGCATGGCGATGCAGGCCGTGCAGGCCGGCGCGCGCACGCTGGACGAGATCCGCGCCGACAAGGCGCTCAACGTGGTGACCACCGCCTCCGCGCCGCCGCATGGCTTCAAGAACCCGAAGAGCAACCAGCTCGAAGGCATCATGGTGGACGTGGCCGCCGGGGTGGCCAGGCATCTGGGCGTGTCCGACAAGCTCGCCGACGTGCCGTTCTCCGGGCTCATTCCCACGCTTACCTCGGGCCGCGCCGACCTGATGTCGGCGCCGCTCTTCATTACCGAGGAGCGCGCCCGCGTCATCGACTTTTCGGCGCCGGTCTACGAGTGGGGCGAAGGCGTGGTGGTCAGCGCAAAGACCGACCGCCGCTACACCCGGTTCGAGGACATGAAGGGCAGCCGGGTGGGCGTGCTGGTGGACTCGGTGCAGTTCAACATGATCAAGGACATGCCCGACACCAAGGTCTCCACGTACCAGGACTATTCCACCTTGCTGGCCGACGTGCGCGCCGGCCGCATCGACCTGGGCATTGTCGATCCGCCCAGCATTCTCTACCAGATCAAGTCCAAGAACATCCCGGGCGTGAAGCTGGACACCGGCTACCGGCCGCAGCGCAAGTGGCAGGTGGGCATGGCGGTGCAGAAGGGCAATCCGGCGCTGCTGGAAGCCGTGAACGCCGCGCTGGCCGAGATGAAGAAAAACGGCGAGCTGGCCGCCATTGGCCGGAAGTGGGGCGTATCCGACCTGCTCAGCCAATGACGCCCGCGCGGCACGGACAAGGAGCACGACGTGGATCTCGATACCCTGCGCATGTACCTGGAGCCCCTGGCCGAGGGCACCGTCTGGACCCTGGCGCTGTTTTTCTGTTCGGCATTCCTCGCGATGGCGGTGGGGCTGCTGGTCTGCCTGTGCCGCCTGTCGCGCTCGCCGCTGCTGAACCGGCCCGCGCGTTTCTACATCGAAGTCATACGCGGCACGCCCCTGCTTCTGCAGTTGTTCTACATCTACTATGGGCTGCCGGAGCTGGGCGTGGTGATCAACGGCTTCGTCGCCGGCGTGCTGGGGCTCACGCTCAATTTTGGCGCCTATCTGGCCGAGCTGTTCCGCAGCGGCATCCAGTCGGTGGATGCGGGCCAGTACGAGGCGGCGCGCGCGCTGGGCCTGCGCAAGACGCAGCGACTGCGCCGCATCGTGCTGCCGCAGGCGCTGCGCACAGTGTTCCCGGCGCTGGGCAACTATGCGCTGGTGCTGGTCAAGGAGACTTCGCTCGTGGCGGTCATCAGCGTCTATGAATTGATGCGCGCCGGCGAGATGCTGGCCGGCGCCACCTTTCAGGCGCTGACGGTGTACACGCTGGTGGGCGCGATCTATTTCGTGCTGTGCAGCGCGCTCTCCTATTTCTTCCGCCGCTCCGAGCGCCGCCTCACCGTGCCGGGCTACTGGAGCGGGGCCGGCGAAAACCACGACATCACCAAGGCCTGACGCCATGGACGCAATGAACTATCGACCCATCATCACGCTGCGCGGCGTAAGCAAGTGGTACGGCGACTTCAAGGTGCTGGACGGCATTACGCTGGACGTGATGCCGGGCGAGAAGCTGATTCTGTGCGGGCCTTCCGGTTCGGGCAAATCGACGACCATCCGGCTGCTCAACCGGCTGGAGGAGCACCAGCAGGGCACCATCGTGGTGGACGGCATCGAGCTCGACGACGACATGAAGAACATCGAGCGCATCCGCGCCGAAGTCGGTATGGTGTTCCAGCACTTCAATCTCTTTCCGCATCTCACCGTGCTGGAGAACTGCACGCTGGCGCCCATGCTGGTCAAGGGCGTGGCGCCGCAGGAGGCGCGGGCGCGCGCCATGCAGTACCTGGAGCGGGTGCGCATACCGCAGCACGCCGCCAAGTATCCGGGGCAGCTGTCGGGCGGCCAGAAGCAGCGCGTGGCCATTGCGCGGGCGCTGTGCATGCAGCCGAAGATCATGCTATTTGACGAGCCGACTTCCGCGCTCGACCCCGAGATGGTCAAGGAAGTGCTCGACACCATGGTGGAGCTGGCCCGGGAAGGCATGACCATGGTCTGCGTCACGCACGAAATGGGCTTCGCGCGCGAAGTGGGGGACCGCGTGGTGTTCATGGACCAGGGGACCATCGTCGAATCTGATACGCCGGACAATTTCTTCCGCGCGCCGCGCTCGGAGCGCGCGCAGGCTTTTCTGGGGCAGATCCTGGCCTGACCGGCCCGGAATTCCGTTCTGCGGAACCGTCGGGAATTGGTTCCATGCCGCGCCGCGCGAATGGATCTAGCCGCGCGCGGCGGCCCTTCCTATGATGCCCTTTCCCGCCTCGCGCCCGCGCACGGCGCGGGCTCTTCAGCCTTTTTCCATGGAACGACGATGAACGGCGCCGACAGCCTTTGCGACACCTTGCTGGCCAATGACGTGGACGTGTGCTTTGCCAATCCGGGCACGTCCGAAATGCATTTCGTGGCGGCGCTCGACCGCAAGCCGCGCATGCGTTGCGTGCTGGGGCTGTTCGAGGGCGTGGTCACGGGGGCTGCGGACGGCTATGCCCGCATGGCCGACAAGCCCGCGGCCACGCTGCTGCACCTGGGTCCGGGCCTGGGCAACGGCCTGGCCAATCTGCACCGCTCAAGCGCGCGCGCGCACGCCCATGGTCAACATCGTGGGCGACCACGCCACGTATCACGTGCAATACGATGCCCCGCTCACCAGCGACGTGGAGGGCGTGGCGCGCCCCATGTCGCACTGGGTGCGGCGCACGCAGACGGCCGCCGAAGTCTCGGCCGATGCCGCCGAGGCCATCGCCGTGGCGCGCCGCGAGCCCGGCAACGTCGCCACGCTCATCCTGCCCGCCGACGTCCTGGACGGCGCTGCCCGGCGGCGCGGCGGAACCCGCGCNCGCCGCGCGCGCCGCACGGCGGCCGGCCCGCTCAACGGATGGGCCAGGGATACATGGCCCCGCCCTGGCTCCACAGGGCGTTGGTGCCGCGCTGCAGGCCCAGCTTGCTGTTCTTGCCCACGTTGCGGTCGAAGATCTCGCCGTAGTTGCCCACCGCCTTGATGGCGTTGTAGGCCCACTTCTCGTCCAGCCCCATGTTCTTGCCCGCGCCCGGGGTCACGCCCAGGATGCGCTGCACGTTGGGGTTCTGGCTCTTGAGCATCTCGTCCACGTTTTTCTGCGTGATGCCGTATTCCTCGGCCTCCAGCAGCGCGAAGAGCGTCCAGCGCACGATGCCCAGCCAGTTCTCGTCGCCCTGGCGCACCATGGGGCCCAGCGGCTCCTTGGAAAAGCGCTCGGGCAGGATTTCGTAGTCGTCCGGGTTGGCGACCTGTGTCGCGCGCACCGCCGCCAGTTGCGAGGCGTCGTCCGTGAACGCATCGCAGCGGCCCGACTCGAAGGCGCGGACCACTTCCGTCACCTTGTCGATCACGACCGGCTTGAATTCGATGCCATGGGCGCGGAACCAGTCGGCCAGGTTGAGCTCGGTGGTGGTGCCGGGCTGCACGCACACGGTGGCGCCATTGAGCTCCTTGGCGCTCTTCACGCCCAGCTTCTTGCTCACCATGATGCCCTGGCCGTCGTAGAAACTGACCGCCACGGCCGACATGCCCAGCGCGGTGTCGCGCGTCTGCGTGAGCGTCACGGTGCGCAGCAGCACGTCAACCTCGCCGGACTGCAGCGCGGTGAAGCGCTGCTGGGTGGAAAGCGCCGTGCCCTTGAACTTGGACGGGTCGCCGAACACGGCGGCCGCCACGGCGCGGCAGATGTCCACGTCCATGCCCTGCCACTCGCCCTTGCTGTCGGCCGCGCTGAAACCGGACACGCCGTCGCTCAGGCCGCACTGCACGAATCCTTTTTTCTTCACCGCGTCCAGCGTGGGGCCCGCCAGGGCCGCCTGGGACGCACAGGCCAGCGCGAACGCGCCCGCCAGCACTGAAATCAAGCGTTTCATTGGCTTCTCCTCTCTGTCGGCGCCCGGCTCCGGCCGGAGCCGGCGCGCCATGCACCCCGAGAGCATACGACGCACGCCTGGCGGCCACAATCGAGCCCACCCCGGAAACCGCCGATTGCGGCATCGTCCGGTGATCGAACTTTATTGAATGGCCGGCGCGCCATGAGCGCTGTCGCCCGATGCCATACTTTTTGCGCGGGCCGTCCGATAGCCGGCGAACGGGACTCCGTCTCCCTGCCCTCTCGCTTCCCGCAATTCCCCCTGGCGGCGCGTCATCAAAAAAACCAGGCGCGCCGCTTCACATGCCGATTCATGGAGGAGACAAATCCATGGCCAACGCTTCGAACCCGCCCCAAAGCGGGCAGTCGACCCCTTTGCGCCGCCGCGCCCTCAAGTTCCTGGCCGCCGCTGCCTGCGCCGCCGCGGGACTGGGCTCCGTGCCGGCCCACGCCGCCGACAAGTGGCCCAGCCACCCGATCCGCGTCATCGTGCCCTACACGCCCGGCGGCTCCACCGACACCGTAACGCGCATCGTCATGGAAAAGCTCGGGCCGCGCCTGGGCCAGACCATCGTGGTGGAAAACCGGCCCGGCGCGAACAGCACCCTGGGCGCCGCCATCGCGGCCAAGGCCGAGCCGGACGGCTACACGTTCCTGAGCGTGCTGCCCGCCTACATCATCAATTTCCACCTGTACAAGCTGGGCTACACGCCGGACGACCTGGTGCCGGTAGCGCAAATGGCCGACCTGCCGCTCTTCCTGTTCGTCGCCAAGGACGTGCCCGCCAACAGCGTGGCCGAGCTGGTCGACTACGCCCGCAAGAACCCCGACAGGCTCACCTACGCCTCCAGCGGCAACGGCTCCAGCGCGCACCTCACCGGGGCCGACTTCGCGCTGCGCAACAAGGTGGTCATGACGCACGTCGCCTACAAGGGCAGCGCGCCCATCCTGACCGACCTGCTGGCCGGGCGCGTCTCGATGGTGTTCGACCCCATCCTGGTGCCCATGCAGTACGTCAAGCAGGGCAAGCTCAAGGCGCTGGCCTTTACCGGCAAGGAACGCTGGCCCACCGAGCCCGGCATCCCCACCATGGAGCAGGCCGGCATGCCGGGCTTCGTCACCGGCTCGTGGGCGGGCCTGATGGCGCCGGCCAACACGCCCAAGCCCATCATCGAGCGCATGGCCAAGGAGATCAACGAGATCGTGCGGGAGCCCGACGTCAAGCAGAAATTCCTGGACGCGGGCTTCCTGCCGGCCGGCGGCACCGCGGCCGAATTCGCCGACCTCATGAAGAAAGACTCGGCCCGCTACGCCGAGATCATCAAGCAAGCGCACATCACCCTGCAATGACGGGCGGCGGGGCGCGGCCGCGCCCCGCCCGACGGATACATACCTCTCATGATCGACAAATTCATCGACACCGCCGCGGCGGCGGTCGCGGACATTCATGACGGCGCCACCGTGCTCATCGGCGGCTTCGGCGGCGCGGGCATGCCCACCGAGCTCATCCACGCCCTCATCGACCAGGGCGCGCGCGAACTCACCGTGGTCAGCAACAACGCGGGCAACCACGAAACCGGGCTGGCGGCGCTGGTCAAGGCGGGCCGGGTGCGCAAAGTGATCTGCTCGTTTCCCAAGGCCTCGCACTCCTGGGTCTTCGACGACCTGTACCGGCGCGGGCGCATCGAGCTGGAATGCGTGCCGCAGGGCACCATCGCCGAACGGCTGCGCGCCGCCGGCGCGGGGCTGGGCGGCTTCTACACGCCCACCGCCTACGGCACCGAGCTGGCCCGCGGCAAGGAAACCCGCGTGATCGACGGGCGCGGCTACGTGTTCGAGAAGCCGCTGCACGGCGACTTCGCCCTGGTCAAGGCGGAGCTCGCCGACCGCTGGGGCAACCTCACCTACAACAAGAGCGCGCGCAATTTCGGGCCCGTGATGTGCATGGCGGCGCGCACGGCCATCGCGCAGGTGCGCGCCACCGTGGGGCTGGGCGAACTCGACCCCGAATGCGTCGTCACGCCCGGCATCTTCGTCAAGCGGGTCGTCACGGTCGCCAACCCCGCGTTTTCGAGCTGAGGAAACTGGCATGCATACTCCCCTGAGCCGCGAGGCCATCGCGCGCCGCCTGGCGCTGGACATCCCCGACGGCAGCTACGTGAACCTGGGCATCGGCATGCCGGTGCTGGTGGCGGCGCATCTGCCGCCGGACCGCGAAATCGTGCTGCACAGCGAGAACGGCATCCTGGGCATGGGCCCTCCGCCCGCGGAATCGGCCCGCGACCTCGATCTCATCAATGCGGGCAAGCAGCCCGTCACGCTGCTGCCCGGCGGCTGCTATTTCCATCACGCCGATTCCTTCGCCATGATGCGCGGCGGCCATCTCGATTACTGCGTGATGGGCGGCATGCAGGTGGCGGCCAACGGCGACCTGGCGAACTGGTCGCTCGACCGCCCGGGCGAGGCGCCCGCGGTGGGCGGCGCGATGGACCTGGCGGTGGGCGCGCGCCGCGTCTACATCATGATGGAGCACAACAGCAAGAACGGCGAGCCCAAGATCGTGGAACGCTGCACCCTGCCGCTGACCGGCGCCGGCGTGGTCGACCGCATCTATACCGACCTGGCCGTCATCGACGTCACGCCGGACGGGCTGCAGGTTCGCGATATGATCGACGGTATCACCTTCGAGGAACTGCAGGCGCGCACCGGCGCGCCCTTGCGCAAAGGCTGATGCTGCCCACCCTGCCCCCGCCCGGCTACGCGGCGCCGCTGGCCGAAGAAGACCACCCCGACCGCCTGCGCGGCGACCCGGACTACATGCTCACGCTCGCGCGCGGCCTGCACGTGATCCGCGCGTTCGGCACGCGCCGCCATCCGCAGACCGCGGCCGACCTGAGCCGCCGGGCCGGCCTGCCGCGCGCGGTGGTGCAGCGCTGCCTGCACACCCTCACGCTGCTGGGTGTGGCCGAGCGGCACGGCAGGCACTATGTGCTCACGCCGCGCATCCTCAACCTGGGCTACGCCTACTTCTCTTCCACGCCCCTGGTTTCCCTGGCCCAGCCCGTGCTGGACGAGCTCAGCGCCACCGTCAACGAGACCTGCGCGCTCGCCGTGCTCGAAAGCCACGAGATCCTGTACCTGGCGCGTTCCGAGGTGCACCGCATCCTGGCCACGTCCATGGGACTGGGCAGCCGGCTGCCCGCGTACTGCACCTCCATCGGCCGCGCCGTGCTGGCGCACTTGTCCGAAGCGGCGCTGGACCGCTATTTCGCGGCGGTGGAACTCAAGCCCTATACGGAATTCACCGAAGTCAACGAGACGCGCCTGCGCGCCGAACTGGCCCGCGTGCGCGAACAGGGCTACGCGGTGGTCGACCAGGAGCTGGAGCTCAACGTACGGGCGATCTCGGTGCCGGTGCGCTCGGCCAGCGGGGCGGTCTGCGGCGCGGTGAACGTCAGCGTCAAGGCCGCGCGCGTGCCCACCCCGCGGCTGGCCGAGACATTCCTGCCTCCCATGCGCCAGGCGGTCGAGCGCATCGGCGAGCTGCTCGCGGCCTGAACGCCGCCGCTACCGCAGGCCGGTGGTTTCCAGCGTGAAGGCGGCCGCGGCGCGGCCGATGCGGTCGTTGACCGCATGCCAGGCATCGTCGGCGGGCGGAGCCTGGACGACGATGCGCGCATAGCCCTGGCTGTCCAGGTCGCGCAGCAGCGCGTAGAGCGCCTGGGCATAGCGCGCCGGATCGGCCGGCACGGCCTGCCATTGCACGCGCGGGTCGCGCGCGGCGGGCTCGGGCGTATACCCCACCACCACCACCTTGCCCTGCGACGGCAGCCCGCGTCCCTGCAGCACCTCCTGCAGGCGCGAGGGCGAAGCCAGTTCGAGCTCGGTGCGCGGCGCGTAGTGGGCCTTCAGCGTGCCGGAAG
>NZ_LHSJ01000101.1:0-18338 GCF_001270295.1 Achromobacter sp. DMS1
CGCCCGGCCAGCGTCCCGCGCCCCAGCAACGCCCCGCCCGCAGGCCGCTCCGGCCAGCAGCGGCGCGAATCTCGCCGACATGGACGACGATATTCCGTTCTAACCGTTCTGGCGCTTCGCGCAGCAATAGCAAGCAGGCCTTGCCGCAACGTGCGGCAAGGCCTTTTCTTTGCGGCGCGCGGCGTCCCGGTCCGCTACGCGCCGCGCCGCCCGGGCGGACGCCGCGGCGCGGCCTTGGCGCGCAGCCGCCGCCAGCCGATGACGCAGCCCGTGGCCGACAGCAGGCCGATGACGCAGCCCGTGGCCGACAGCAGGATGCCGCCCGCGCTCAGCAGGATGAGCAGGGCGTCGCGCAGCGCGGCGGCGCGCAGCATGGGCGGCAGATCCCAGCTGTGCAGGAAGTAGAACAGCCAGCGCCCCACGCGCTGCGAGGGCGACAGGGCCAGCGCGAGGTCGCCCGAACGCAGGTCGATATAGGCCAGAACGCCGTTGTCTCCCTCCAGGCGCAGGGCGGGCAGGCCGCGCGGCGCGCCGCCGTTCATGGCTTCGTCGTGGCGGCCGTAGTAGTAGGCGTCGTAGGCCGTCAGCACGGTGGACCGCCAGCGCCAGCCGGGAAACAGCGCGGCAGCCGCGGGCAGGACTTCCTCGGGCCGCCAGTGCGGCGCGATGCGCGGCCCTTGCGGGCCGGCGCGCACGACGCGGCTGTCGCCATCCGCGTCGAAGGCCAGGATGTAATTCTCGCCGCCGAGCCGCCGCCAGTGCAGCTCGACCGGCGCGAAGCCGCTTGCGCGCAAGGCCGCAAGCGCGGGCCGCGGATCGTCCATGCGAGGCGCGCCGGCGGGGCCGGCGTAGGCTGCGCGGTCCGGGGGCGGGTCGGGCGCGGCGAACACGCCGCCCGGGTTCATGGACATCAGGCCGCTGAAGATCCAGGTGCAGGTAAAGAGGCTGAAGCCCAGGCCCAGGACGTGGTGCCAGCGCATCCACGGCTCGCGGTACGGGCTGCGGCTGCCGGACTTGTAGCGGCCCCGGAACCGCCATCGCCAGATGCCGACCAGCACGCCGCTGGCGGCGATGAGCGTGCAGGCGCCCGACAGCGCGATGACCAGCCAGGTCCAGACCGGATCGACGGGCCGGCTGCGGAACAGGTACAGCCAGTGCAGCCAGGCGCCCGCGTAATTCCAGCGCTGCTGCGTTACGGGCGCGTCCAGCACGACCTGGCCCGTGGCCGAGGACACATAGAGCGTGGCGGGTTCGGGGCCGTCGATCTGGATGCGGAACAGCGGCCGGTGCGGGTCCAGCCCGCGCGCATGCGTCCAGCGGTCTTCGGCGATCTTGCCGTCGAGCCGCGCTGTGCCCTCGGGCGCGTAGGCGCGGGCCGAGGCCAGCGCCAGCTCGGGGGACACCTCGGGCGCGGGGGCGGCCGGTATCGCCGGCGTAGGCCCGTGCGCCCAGCACGTAGGCCGGGCGGCCGCGCACCGAGGTGAGGACGGCTCCGTCCGCCGGTTGCGGCAGCCTCCGCAGCCCGATGCAGCAGGCGGCGGGATCGAGCGGGGGCAGCCTGGCCAGGCGTTCGGCGGGTGTCAGCTTGGGGTAGCCGACATAGAGCATGACGATGCCGCTTGCGAACCACAGCAGCATCAGCACGCATCCGCCGATTCCCAGCCAGCGGTGCGCCAGGAACACCAGGCGCCGCAGGCGGGCAGGCATGTGCATGGCGTCCTCGCGTTCAGAAGCGGTGGTTCAGGGTCAGCTCGAATCGCCGTCCCGGGCCGTACAGCCATTGCGTGCTGGTGTAGTACGCGGTGGTGAAGTAGGCCCGGTCGAAGACGTTGTAGCCGCGCGCGGTGAGGGTGGTGTCTTTGTTCACGTCCCAGCGCAGGGCGAGGTCGGTCGTCGTGTAGGACGGCAGTTCGATGCGGTTGGCGCTGTCCGCATAGCGCTTGCCCACGTATTGCAGGCCGCCCATGGCGGTCCAGCGCGGCAGGAAGTTCCAGCTGATCCAGAGATTGGCCAGGCGTTGCGCCACGTTGGGCGGCACCTTGCCTTCGCGCGAAACCGCGACGGCGGGAGAGCCGGACGATTCGGTGAAGTCGTCGTAGCGGGCGCGCAGCATGGCCGCGTTGGCCTCGATCTTCCAGCCCGGCGCGAATGCCAGCGCGAGCGAGGCTTCGAGTCCGCGGGACGATTGTTCGCCGACCTGTTCGCGCAGGCTGGGGTTGTCCGGGTCGCGGGTGAGCAGGCCGGATTTGCGGATGTGGTAGGCGGCCAGCGTCCATTCGCCCTTGCCGTGCCAGAAGTTCTGCTTGAGTCCGATTTCGATCTGCTTGCCCTGGGACATGTCGAAGCCGCTGTTGGCCGGGCTCAGCATGAGCAGGCCGCTCACCGGGTCGGCCGCTTCCGCGTACTGCGCATAGAGCGCGAGATCGGGCGTGAGGTCGAAGACCGTGCCCAGGCGCCAGCCCACGTCGGCGTAGGTTTTGGAGAGCGCGCGCGCGCCGGCGACGAGGTCGTCGCGCACGATCCGGGCGTGGTCGTAGCGCAGTCCGCCGATGACGGACCAGCGCGAGCTCAACGCGAGCCGGTTCTCCGCGAAGAGCGCATATTGGTCCGCCTCGTTCCGGTAGCGCGGAATCGTGGGGATGTCGCTCTCGAAGTGGCCGTGCGCGGGGTCATAGGGGTCCACCGGCCCGGAGCTGCCGGTGTAGGTGTTGTTGGTGTGCTTGAAGGTGCTGTGGTTGAGGTCGAAGCCGACCGAGAGCGTGTTGTCCAGGCCCGCCAGCCTGCCCTTGAAGGCCGCGTCCATGGTCAGGCCGGTCTGGTTCTGGTCGTGCGAGATGGCCGTGTTGTCCGAGCGGTCGATGAGCCCGGTGCCTGGGTTGTAGACATAGCGTTCCGCATCGCGCCAGTCGCGCCGGCTTTCGATGCGGTAGAGCCGCGCGCGCACCGTGGTGGCGTCGTTGGGCGTCCAGGTGGAGTCGAGCTGGGTCCATTGGTCGCGAAAGCGCATGAAGCTGTCGCTGACGTTGTAGTTCTCGTGGCGGACGGCGTCGCGCTGTTCTCCGTCGATGAGCGGCGTGCCGAAGTAGCGCATGGGGCGCTGGTAGCCATACGCGTAGCTGAGCGTAGTGGTCCATTGGGGCGAGGGATCCCAGCGCAGCGCGCCGGAAAAGGTGGCGTCGCCCGATTGTCCGAGATCCACCCAGCCGTCGGTGTAGTTGCCGCTGAGGTCCAGCCGGTAAGACAGGGTGTCGCTCAGTGCGCCGCCGCTGCCCAGCCCCAGCCGGGCAGTGTCCTGCGTGCCCACCGTAGCCTGGACCTCGTTCTCGATGGGGCCGCGCGTGGGCTTTTTGGGTATTACGTTGACCACGCCGCCGATCGCGCCGTCGCCGTAGATGACCGAGGCGGGGCCGCGCAGCACCTCGATGCTCTGCACCGACCAGGTGTCGAAGGGGAAGGTGACGCCCACGCCGCCGTACTGGCGCAGCCCGTCGTACAGGCGCATCACCGAGGTGCTGTCGGTGAAGCCGCGAGAGGACAGGGCGCTGTTGCCGTTGCCGGGGTGGGGCATGGCCGAAATGCCGGGCGCGCGCGTGATGGCGTCGAGCACGTTCGTGTCGCCGCGCGACTCGATCTGTTCGCGGGAAATAATGTCCACGCTGGCGGGGGTCTGCATGGGCGTGAGGCCCAGGTTGGAGCCGGTGGAGGCGGGCTGGTTCAGCGAGGACTCGGCGCCGGCGGACACGACGATGGGCTGGAGTTCGGCGGGGGATTGCTGCTGCGCATGGGCGGGCGCCGTGGCCAGCGCGAGCGGGAAGAGGGCAAAGCGGGCGAAGAGGGGGCGCGGCGCGGGCAGTCTGCGCGCGCCCGTCGTCTCGGCGGGGGTGGCCATAGGGTCTGGGTCCTGTGTGCGCGGCCGTTCGCCGCGGCCGGGCCGCGAACGGACCCGGCCGCGCGGACGGCGGCGGAATAAACGGGGAAAAGCGTCAAGACCGGCCTTGCGGCCGGCGTCGGGACGGTCAGACCAAGGGCGGGGCCCGCGCGAGCGCGACGTTCCAGCACGAGGGCTCGCGCGGTGCGAGCGGAACGGGCATGGCCCACGAAGCGGGGCCGGAGAGTCCGGGAACGAAACTGGGCTGGACGGGCTCGGGCGCCGTGGCCGGCGACACGCACAGCAGGCAGAAGCCGGCGTGCGCCAGCGAGGCGTCGGCCTTTTTCTCCGGCGCGGCGCCGGCCGGAAGTTCCAGCGTGGCGAACTCGTGTTCGCCCACGCTGCAGAATTGCACCAGAACCTTGCGCGCAGCGGCAGGCTCGCCGCTGGCCAGTCCCAGGACCGGCAGCAGCGTCGCGAAGAGGAAGGCGAATAGCACCGCCCAGCTGATCCGGCGCTGGACGGCGAGAGGCGCGCGCATAGGAAAAATCGAGATCCGATCCGGAATCGAAGCCGATTCTATCAGCCGGACGCAGGCCAGGATGACAAGAATTGTTTCATCTTGGGGCCTTGTGCTATCTATCTACTAGTAGGTAATATTCCCTCCATCGACGCAGCGCACCGTGGCGCCGAACCTGGAAGTACCGCAGTACTTCTTTTTCTTTCTCCGAATATCTATCTATAAGTAGATAGTTTTCGGACTATAGCAAGCTCATCGGAGATTTCATCATGAAGACCTTTTTGTCCGCCGTCGTTCTTTCCGCAACTTTCGCCGGCGCCGCCGTCCAGGCCGGCGAGCTGGACTACCCGCCGCCCGCCGATACGCACAGCACCGTAACGCGCGTTCAGGTGGAACAGGAACTGGCCCAGGCCCGCGCCAACGGCGAGCTGGCGTTTGGCGAAGAAGGCTATGCCGCCACGCAGTTTGCCCAGTCCGGCAGCGTCAGCCGCGCGCAGGTGCAGGCGGAACTGGCGAGCGCCCGCGCCCGTGGCCTGACCGAAAGCGGCGAGCTGGACTATCCGCCCGTCCAAGGTTGAGTTTTTTTCCGTCACAAACCTATCTATCCATAGATAAGCGCATCGCGCTCTGGAGATCATCATGAAGACCCTCGTTTCCGCGCTCGTTCTTTCCGCCACGTTCATGGGTTCGGCCTACGCCGGCGAACTGGACTATCCGCCTGCCCTGGACACGCACAGCGCCGTGACGCGCGCCCAGGTGGAGCAGGAGCTGGCGCGGGCCCGCGCCAACGGCGAACTGGTGTTCGGCGAAGAAGGCTATGCGGCCGCGCCCGTCGCGCAGGCGGGCGACGTGAGCCGCGCCGAGGTGAAGGCGGAACTGGCCGCCGCCCGCCGCGACGGCCTGACGGCGAGCGGCGAGCTCGAGTATCCGCCCGTTGCCGGTTGAGCGGCATGGCGAGGAACCGCGGATTCCGGTGCGCGGCGTCGCCCGCCGGAATCCGCGTCGTCGTCCAGCCCGGCGCGGCGCGGGTTCATGCCTATGCCGTCCCAACCCTATTAGTAGGTAATATGCAGCCATGGACACCCCAGCCTCGACTTCCACCCGCCAGCAATTGCTGGATTACGCCCAGACGCTCATCCGCACGCGCGGCAGCAACGGTTTCAGCTACCGCGACCTGGCCGAGCACGTCGGGGTGAAGACCTCCAGCATCCACTACTATTTCCCGTGCAAGGACGACCTGCTTTACGAGGCGGTCGAGGCCTATAGCGCCCGGGCGCTGCAGGCCGTGCGCGATATCGACACGGCGTTGCCCGCGCGCGAGCAGTTGCATGCCTACTTGTCGTTGATGGAATCGCACGCCTGCGCCAGCAACCAGGAAATGTGCCTGGGCGGCATGCTGGCGGCCGAGGTGGGCAGCCTGCCCGAACGCGTGCGCGGCGCCCTGCAGGGATTCTTCCGCGCGCACGAGGCCTGGATCGCGCGCGTGCTGGAAGCGGGCGCGACGCAGGGCACGCTCAAATTCAACGGCACGCCCGAATCGGCCGCGCGCGCGGTGTTCGCCACCATTCAGGGCTGTCTGCTGGTGTCGCGCCTGTTCGAGGCGCCGCCTCGGTTGTGCGAGGCGATCAGCGCGATCTACGTGCAGAGCCAGCCAGCCGGCGGAACGCCGGCGGGCTGACCGCCGCCAGCCAGCGCCCCGTGGCGGTCGGGGCGTGGCTACGCAACGAGATGGTTTTCGTCGGCGAAACGGCGGGCTTCGTCCAGTATCCATGCGCGGAAGCACTCCAGCGGATAGCTGGCTCGCATGTTGCTGGGATACACGAGCTGGTAGGCATCCTCGCCGGGAATGGACAGCGGATGCGCGCGGATGACGCCCTGCCGCCACGCCGATTGCGGAACGAAGAACTCCGGCACCAGCGCGATGCCCAGCCCCGATTCCGCCGCGCGCACCACCATGGACTGCAATTCGAAGCCGGCGCTCTGCGCCTGGCCCAGGTTTCCGGGCACGCCGGCGGCCTCGAACCATTGCTTCCACGATTCCGGCCGGGTGGTCGAATACAGCAGCGGATAGCGCAGCAGGTCTTCCGCGCGTTCGAGCTGGCGTCCGATCAGGTCCTGGCGCGCCACCGTCACCATGGTTTCCCCGAACAGGCGCTCCGAGGTGGCGTGCGGCCAGATCGGCTTGCCATGGTGGATGGCGGCGTCGAAGTGTTCTTCCTCGAACGAGAAGGGGCTGGTCCGCACGCCCATGTTGATGCGGATGGCGGGGTATTTCTCGTAGAAGCGCGGCAGGCGCGGGATGAGCCATTCGAGGCCGAAGGTCGGAAGCACGGCCAGCTCCAGGCTGCCCCGGCCGCCGCCGTGCGCGGCGACGGCCAGGGTGTTCTTCTCGAGCGCGCGCAGCGCGTCGCGCACCTGTTCGCTGTAGAGGCGCCCGGGCCGGGTCAGCACGACTTTCTGCTTGACCCGGACGAAGAGCGAGACGTTGAGGTTCTCCTCGAGCAGGCTGATCTGCCGCGAGACGGCGCTTTCGGTAACGGAGAGTTCGCGCGCGGCCAGGGTGAAGCTCTCATGGCGCGCCGCGGCCTCGAAAGCGCTCAGCGCGGCCATGCTCGGCGTTCGGATACGGCGCATGATTCGACTTGCTCCCGGCGTAAGATCGGACACCGATAGTAGGCATCCGCGTACATGGTCCGCAAGCCGCGCCGGCCGCCGCGGCTAGTTTGCCGAGATGCCGCGCTCTTTGATGAGGGCGCTCCAGCGCTGGCGCTCGCCGGCCTCGAAGGCCGACAGCGCCTGTCCCGAAAGCGCGCCCGGCGTCGCGCCCAGCGCGGCAAGCTGCTCTTTGACCGCGGGCGTGGCCAGCGCTTTTTGCGCGGCGTCGATCAGGGCGGCCTGCACGTCGGCAGGCGTGCCGGCCGGGGCATACAGCGCAAACCAGGCGGTCACGTCGAAATCCTTCAGGCCGGCTTCCGCCACGGTGGGCACGTCGGGCAGCGCCGCGCTGCGGCTGGCCGAGGTGACGGCCAGGGCGCGCACCCGCGCGCCGTCCTTGAGCTGGCTGAGCGTGGTGGGCAGGTTGTCCATGAGCACGTCGACCTGGCCGCCGATCAGCGCGGGCATGGAGCCCGACACGCCTTTGAACGGCACATGCAGCATCTGGATGCCCGCCGCCTGTTCCAGGTAGGCGCCTGTGAGGTGCACCGAAGAGCCGATGCCCGGCGTTGCGTACGTGATGGGCCGGCTCTGGTTGGCGCGCGCCTGGGAGAACAGGTCCTGCAGGCTCTTGATGCCGGAGTCCTTGCGCACCGCGATCACGTTGGGGGTGGTGAACACCATCGACAGCGGCGCGAAGTCCCGGCCCGGGTCGAATGGCATGTCGGGGTAGATGTACGGGTTGATGGTCTGCGTGCCGATGGTGCCCAGGCCGATGGTGTAGCCGTCGGCCTGGGCGCGCTTGAGCACTCCCATGCCGATGTTGCCGCCCGCGCCGGCGCGGTTATCGACGATGATGGACTGCTTCAGGTACGGGCCCATGGCCTGCGCGATCGTGCGCGCGGCGAGGTCGGACGTGCCTCCGGCCGGGTATGGCACGATCATGGTGATGGGATGCGAGGGGTACGTATCGGCCTGGGCGGCGAATGCGGCGCTGCCGAGCAGCGCAAGGCCGACGATCCTGCTTGCAAAAGCGAACTTCACGAAAAATAGTCTCCAGATTCTTGCATGAGGCGTTTTTTTCTCCCGCGCCTCGTTCCGGGATCGCGGACCCGGATTTCAGATCCGCAGGTCGATCAGGAACGGGCCGTTTGCCGCGAAGCTGCTTTTCATCAGGTCGGCGCATTCTTCCAGGGTGGCGGCGCGCGCCGCGTCCACGCCCATGGCGTTCGCCAGCCCGACCCACCCGAGCGACGGATTCCCCAGGTCCAGCATGCTCATTGCCGTTGCGCCGGGCGTGGCGCCGACATTGCGGTATTCGCCGATGAGGATGTTGTATTTGCTGTTGTTGAGAATGATGGTGGTCACCGGCAGGCGTTCACGGGCCTGGGTCCACAGCGATTGCAGCGAGTACATCGCGGAGCCGTCGGCCTGCAGGTTGATGACCCGGCGCTGCCCGCCCGCGCCGATGGCCGCGCCGGTGGCCACCGGCATGCCGTCGCCGATGGCGCCGCCCGCCAGGTGCAGCCAGTCGTGGGCGGGGGCGGCGTGCGTGTGTTTGTAGAAGCCGCGGCCGAACGAGACGCTTTCGTCGGACACGATGGCGTTCTCGGGCATGAGCGCCGCCAGCGTCCGGGCCAGGCCCTCCGGCGTGGGCGCGCCGGCGGCCGGTTCCGGGCGCGGGCCGGGGTCGGGAATTTCCGCTTCCGGTGCGTTCAGGGCGCGCACCAGTTCCCGCAGCGCCTGGACCGGATCCTGGTCGGGCCGCGACAGGACGTGCAGTTGCGCGTCGGGCGCGTACTGCGTGGAGGGCATGCCCGGATACGCGAAAAAGCCCACGGGCGCCTTCGCGTTGACGAGAACAATGTGCTTGTACCGCTGCAGGGCGCTGATGGCCGCGTCCATGGCGTAGGGCACGCGCTCGAGCTGGAGCCGGCCACGGCCGCGCGCCACGTGCGCGGTGACGTAGTCGCCCAGCAGGGCCGCGCCGGTCGCCTGCGCGACCCGCCAGGCCAGGCCCTGGGCCTCGGCGAGCACGGCCGGGCCGGCGAGCAGGATCAGCGTGTCCGCCCCGTGCGTACGCAGGGTGCGGGCGGCGCGCTCGATGACGTGGCCCTCCACCGCGGGGGCCGGCGAGGGTTCGTCCGCCCGGCTCACCACGCCGCCCTCATTCCACGATACGTCGGCGGGCAGGATGAGCGTGGCGATCTGGCCCGGATAGGCGCGCGCCGCCTGCACGGCCTGCGCGGCGTCGCGGCCCAGGTGCTCGGCTTTTTCGCTGGTGCGCACCCACTGCGATACGGTCTGCGCCATGCCGGCGGTGTCCGCCGTCAGGGGGGCGTCGTGGGGACGGTGATACGTGGCCTGGTCGCCGATGATGTTCACGATGCCGCTGCGCGCGCGGTGCGCGTTGTGCAGGTTTCCCATGCCGTTGGCCAGGCCGGGCCCGCAGTGCAGCAGCGTGCAGGCCGGCTTGCGCGCGATGCGGAAATAGCCGTCGGCCATGCCGGTTACCACGTTTTCCTGCAGGCCGAGCACGCATTTCATCCCAGGAACCTGATCCAGCGCAGCCACGAAATGCATCTCGCTGGTTCCGGGATTCGCGAAACACGTGTCCACGCCGGAGGCAAGCAGGGTTTTGACCAGGCTGTGGGCGCCATTCATGTTCGTCTCTCCATTGCATTGATCGCCGCGCGGGGCGGGCGCCGCCTTCGGCGCATGAAGCCCGATATTCTTGCGGCCCGGCGCGGGGCCGTAAAGCAATGAAATCTTGAGACGTGATGAGTTTTATGAATCGAGCGCCGCCTCCCGAGGCCGGGCGGTCCCGGAAGGCGGCGCGCGCGGCTACCCCAGCGCGCGCGCCATGTCGGTGCTGGCGCGCGCCTGCACACCCAGGTCGCGCATGCGCTGGATGAAGGCGGCCTGCGCGTCCTCGAAGCCCGCCACGGGGCTCATGCAGTCGGTGAGCAGCACCACGCGCGACAGCCGGCCGCCGGGCAGGTATTCGGCCAGGTGCTCCACGGTGGCCTTCACGCAGTGGCTGCCGGCCTCGCCCGCGACCAGGATGAGGTCGGCGCGGTCCAGGGCATCGAGCAGCGAGCGGTTGAGCTGGCTGCGCGGGTCGTCCGGGTCGGGCACCTCGGCCATGAGCGCGCTGTAGTGCTCGGTCCAGGGATTGGTGCCCTTGGGCACCTTGCGCACGATGAGCTGGCGCTGGTCTTCCCAGCGGCTGTAGGCCGCGTGCACATCCGCGTGGACGTTGTGCCCCCAGGTGCCGATCTCGCAATGCAGCGGCCACACCATCAGGGTGTAGCGGCCGCGCGATTCCAGTTCGTCCAGGTACGACAGCGTGCGGGGAAGGTCGTCGAGGTGGCGCGGCTGGTAGTCGCCGGCCCGCACCTGCGCGGCGGTGATGGGGGTGAAGGGCGCCACGTCGGAGCCGTCGCGCCGGCGCCAGAAAATCGGGTGCGCGATGTCGAGCCGGTGATGCGAGTCGAGCGTGACGGTGATGGCGTCCAGGGCATCGGCGCTGGCGTCGATGAACGCGGCCAGGCGCCGCATGTCGGCGTGGGCGCCGGACACGGGCAGCGCCGGCTGCCGCGGGCGGCCGGTGACCGGATCGGCGGGCAGGTGGCTGGAGGGCAGGTCGCAGAAGTCATTCTGCGGATCGATGATCAGGAGGTGAACGGAGCGCGGCATGACGAAAGCGAAGAATGGGCAGAAACAACTATAGACCGGCCGGGCGGCGGCGCTTCAGAAAAGCACAAGGTGTTCAGGGTGATCGGGTAGCTGGCGCAGCAGGCTGCGCCAGCTCCGCCACAGGCGCCACGCGATGGCGGCGGCGATTCCGGCGATGATGACGAACGGCATGGCGATTCTCCTCATTTTTTCGCACGGACGTGCGAAATTTGGACGGCGCAGGCGGCGGACATGGCCGGACGCCTTATCCGATGAACTGGAAACTGCGGTAAGTGGAGATCAGGCGCTCATAGGCGGCGCGCACGCGCTCGCCGGCGCGCGGATCGCGCAGGAAGCGGGCGTCGTGCATCAGGCCGACCATGAGGCTGTAGATTTCGAACACTAGCTGTTCCGGGTCGGTGTCCGGCCGCAGGTGCCCGGCCTCCAGGGCCTGGACGGCGGTGCGCACCAGCGAGCCGCGCCAGCGCCGCACATTGTTTTCGAGCAGCGCGCGCAGCGGCGACTGCAGGTCGTCGTACTCGAAGGCGCCGGCCACGTAGATGCAGCCGGTGAGCGTCTCGACGTTGCTCGCGCGCGCCACCCAGTTGGAAACCATGGCGTTGAGCCGCGGCAGGCCCCGGGGAGCGGCCAGGGCGGGCGTGAACACGGCCGCGAGAAAACGCCGGTCGTACTCGTCCAGCACGGCTTGCTGCAGCGCCTCCAGCGAACCCACGCGCGAAAAGACGCCGCTCTTGCTGATGCCCAGGCGACGCGCGATCTCGCCCAGCGACAGGCGCTCCAGCCCCTCGGCGGCGGCCATGTCCAGCGCCGCATCCACGATGGCGGCATAGGTGAGTTCGCTTTTTTCGGTCTTGGCGTGCATACGCGCCAATTTAGCACGGCCATGCGAAAAAGAAAGCCGCGTCCCGCTTTTTGCCGCCGGGCCGTCCCAAGGCAAAAACGGCCCCCCCGGGGGCAGCAAGCCCGCGCAGCGGGCGCACCCTTCCCCTGGCGGGAAGGGCGCTGCACGCCAGCGTCAGGCCTGGGCGGCCTTGAACGCCTGCCGGTACTTGTGCAGCAGCGGCTCGGTGTAGCCGTTGGGCTGCGTCAGGCCCTCGAACACCAGGGCGCAGGCGGCCTTGAATGCGAGCGAGGTATCGAAATGGCCCGCCATGGGCCGGTAGGCCGGGTCTGCCGCGTTCTGGCCGTCGACTACCCTGGCCATGCGCTTGAAGGTTTCCATGACCTGCTCGCGGTTGGTAACGCCGTGGCGCAGCCAGTTGGCGATGTGCTGGCTGGAAATGCGCAGGGTGGCGCGGTCTTCCATGAGGCCGACGTTATGGATGTCGGGCACCTTGGAGCACCCGACGCCCTGGTCGATCCAGCGCACCACGTAGCCCAGGATGCCCTGGACGTTGTTGTCCAGCTCCTGCTGGATGTCGGCGGCCGGCCAGTCGGGGCTGGCGGCCACCGGCACGGTCAGCAGGCCGGCCAGCAGTTCCTCGCGCACGTCGGCCAGGCGGGTGCGTTCGAGATCCTGCTGCACTGCCTGTACGTCAACCTGGTGGTAGTGCAGCGCATGCAGCGTCGCGGCGGTGGGCGAGGGCACCCAGGCCGTGTTGGCGCCGGCCTTGGGGTGGGCGATCTTCTGCTCCAGCATCGCCGCCATCATGTCGGGCATGGCCCACATGCCCTTGCCGATCTGGGCCCGGCCGCGCAGGCCGCAGTCCAGGCCGACCAGCACGTTGTTGCGCTCGTAGGCGGCGATCCAGGCGGTGGATTTCATGTCGCCCTTGCGCAGCATGGGGCCGGCTTCCATGCTGGAGTGCATTTCGTCGCCGGTGCGGTCGAGGAAGCCGGTATTGATGAAGGCCACGCGCGCGCTTGCCGCGCCGATGCAGGCCTTGAGGTTGACGCTGGTGCGCCGCTCCTCGTCCATGATGCCCATCTTGATGGTGTTGCGCGGCAGTTCGAGCAGGTCTTCGACGCGGCCGAACAGCTCGGTGGCGAAGGCCGCCTCGGCGGGGCCGTGCATCTTGGGCTTCACGATATACACCGAGCCGCTGCGGGAATTGCGCTTGTTGCGGCGGTCGGGCAGCGCGGCCAGCGTGGTGACGACGGCGTCGAGAATGCCTTCGGGAATCTCCTGGCCGTCGCGATCGAGAATGGCCGGGTTGGTCATGAGGTGGCCCACGTTGCGCACGAACATGAGCGAGCGGCCGTGCAGCGTCAGGGACGAGCCGTCGGGGCGCGTGTACTGGCGGTCGGGGTTGAGCCGGCGGACGAAGGTCTTGCCGCCCTTGCTCACTTCCTCGGCCAGGTCGCCCTTCATGAGGCCGAGCCAGTTGCGGTAGATGTGCACCTTGTCTTCGGCGTCGACCGCGGCCACGGAGTCTTCGCAGTCCATGATGGTGGTGACGGCGGCCTCCATGAGCACGTCCTTGACGCCCGCCGCATCGGTGGCGCCGATGGCGTGCGCGCGGTCGATCTGGATTTCGAAGTGCAGGCCGTTGTGCTTGAGCAGGACGGCCGAAGGCGATCGGGCGTCGCCCTGGTAGCCGGCGAACTGCGCGGGGTTCTTGAGCCCGGCGGCGCCCGAGGGCAGGGCGATGCGAAGCTGGCCGTTTTCGACGGTGTAGCCGGTGGCCTCGGCATGGGAGCCCTGGGCCAGCGGGGCGGCGGCGTCCNTTACCGTGAGCGCCCCCAACTCCACTCCCGCCGATCTCAGCGACATCGTCTTTACCGACTGGGTTGAACGCTGGCTTCCCCGGTCGTGGCGCCCCTATGCGCGCCTCTGCCGGCTCGACCGGCCCATCGGCACCTGGCTGACGCTGCTGCCGTGCATTGCGGCGCTGGTGCAGGCCGCGGGCGGCCTGCCCGACCTGAAGCGCCTCATCGTCTTTTCGCTGGGCGCGCTGCTCATGCGCGGCATCGGCTGCACGGTCAACGACATGTGCGACCGCAACTTCGACAAGCACGTGGAGCGCACGCGCTTCCGACCGCTCACCAGCGGCCAGTTGAGCATGCGGAACGCGGTCTGGTTCCTGCTGGGCCAGCTCCTGGTGTGCGGATCGCTGCTTTTCTTCATCAACGAGATGAGCCGCTGGCTGGCCGTGGCGGTGTTGCCCTTCGTCTTCATCTATCCGCTGTGCAAGCGCGTGACCTACTGGCCGCAGGTGGTGCTGGGCATCTGCTTCAACTGGGGCATGCTGATGGCCTGGTCCGATACGCAGAACCAGGTGCCCCTGGCCGCCATCGCCATGTGGGCCGGCGCGGTGCTGTGGCAGGTGGGCTACGACAGCATCTACGCCTACGTGGACGTGCGCGACGACCTCAGGCTGGGCCTGCATTCCACCGCCATGCGCTTCGGCGACCAGGGCAAGCTCTGGATCGGCGGCTTCTATCTCGCGACCGTGGCGCTGTGGGCCTGGGGCGGCTACGCCATGGGCATGTCATGGGCCTATTTCGCGGGCATCGCGGCCGTGGCGCTGCACCTGGCCTGGCAGCTCAAGGTGTTCGACATCCAGCGCCCGGACCGCAACTTCATGCTGTTCCGCGCCAACCTCTGGCTAGGCGTGCTGCTCATCGTCGCCGCCCTGGCCGGTTCGCTGATCCGCTGATCCGCGCCGCGCATTGTGTCCGGGGGCCGGACTGGGCGAAGATGGAGCCTGGCCCTTTTTCCGGAGATGCGCCTCATGTCCCCCGTCCTCAAGACCCTGGCCGCGGCCTCGCCGCCGCGTGCTCGCCCCCGCCGCCCAGGCCGCGACCGACTGCTCCGCCCCAGCGCGGCTGCGCGGCCAAGATCTGCCACATCCAGAACGACATCGCCGCCGCCCAGGCCCAGAACAACAGCCGGCGCGAGGCCGGTCTGCGCAAGGCGCTGGCCGAGGCCCAGGCCCACTGCACCGACGAGCGCCTGCAGGCCCGGCGCGAGGCCGACGTGCGCGAGAAACAGGAAAAGGTCGCCGAGCGCGAACGCGAGCTTGCCGAAGCCCGCAGCAAGGGCAAGCCGGACAAGATCTCCAAGGCGCAGCGCAAACTGCAGGAAGCGCGCGACGAGTACGACGAGGCGTTGGCCGAGCTGAACCGCTGACGCCGGCCCATGGCCGCCCCGGCCGCAGAAGAGACGGCCGGGCGGCCAGCCTCTGGTGGAGGCTATTTGTCATCTGATGGAAATATCGCCATCCATGGCGCCATTTGGCGAAATTCGGATCGATTATCCAATTATTTGGAAAAATGTTTTCAGGCAATCAGGGTTTATCCCAGGAGTCTTTGAGCACAGAATGCCACTCATCGGGACACAGCAAGCGAACCCCAGACAATTCAGCCCGAGGTTCGGATCCCAGCTCAAAGACAACGGAGGTCTGCCATGAAAACCCTTGCTACCGCTTTGATGTTGTCCATGTCCGTTCTGGCCGCCGGCGCCCAGGCCGCCGAAGCCGACCAGGGCCCCAGCCGCGCCCAGGTCCAGGCCGAGCTGCAACAGGCCAAGGCTTCGGGCCAATACACCTTCGGCGAAGAAGGCTACCCCGCGGCCATCCCCGCGAAGTCCACCCTGAGCGCGCAGGACGTGCAAACCGAAATGGCGCAGGCCCGCCTGGCCGGCGAAGTGACTTTCGGCAACCTGGACTATCCGCCCGTTGCGCAGGCCGAGGCGACCTCGGTGTCGCGTTCGGAGGTGCAATCGCAACTGGCCCAGGCCAAGGCTGACGGCATCGTCACCTTCGGCAACCTGGACTACCCGCCGGTGCACGGCTGATCCCCGGCCCGCGCCGCGGCCGGGCTTCGGCCCGGCGCCCCGAAAGCCTCCGGCCCTGCCGCGAGGCTTTCTGTTTTGACGATTTGATTTTTATACTGGTCGAATCGACATAATTTAACGGCATTTCGTCAAAATGCCTGCTACACATCGGCGGACCGGAATCATAGGATAGGGCCATTCCCTCCCAGGAGTTCCGCCATGGCCGCCAACACCCCGAAACCCGTCCTGCTGCTCGGCGCCGGCAAGATCGGCTTTGCGATCGCCCTCATGCTTCAGCGCAGCGGCGACTACGAAGTCCTGGCCGTGGACCGGGATGCCGCGCGGCTGCGGGCGGTCGCGGAGCTGGGCTGCGACACCCTGGCCGCCTCCGATGACGAAGCCATCGCCCGGACGATGCGGGGCCGCTATGCCGTCGTCAATGCGCTGCCGTTTCATCGCGCGGTCGCGGTGGCCACGCTGGCCGCCCGCGCCGGCGTGCATTATTTCGACCTGACCGAGGACGTGGCCAGCACCCACGCCATCCAGGCGCTGGGCCGGGAGGCAGGCAGCGTGCTCATGCCCCAGTGCGGGCTCGCGCCCGGCTTCATCGGCAGCGTCGCCACGCGCTGGCCCGCCGCTTCGACAGGCTGCTGGACCTGCGCATGCGCGTGGGCGCCCTGCCGCGCTATCCCTCGAACGCGCTGCGCTACAACCTCACGTGGAGCACCGAGGGGCTGATCAATGAGTACTGCAACCCCTGCGAGGCCATCGTCGACGGCGAGCTGACCACGGTGGCCGCGCTGGAAGGCTACGAGACGTTCACGCTGGACGGCGTGGAATACGAGGCCTTCAATACCTCCGGAGGACTGGGCACGCTGCCCGCCACGCTGGTGGGCAAGGCGCGCAACGTGGACTACAAGTCCGTGCGCTACCCGGGCCATTGCGCCCTGATGAAGCTGCTGCTCAACGACCTGCGCCTGCGCGACCGCCGCGACCTGCTCAAGGAAATTCTTGAGGCGGCCATTCCCACCACCGACCAGGACGTCATCGTCATCCTGGTGGCGGCCAGCGGCATGCGCCATGGCCGCCTGGAAGAGGAATCTCACCCGGTGCGCATCTTCGGCGCCGAACTGGACGGCCATACGCTGAGCGCCATCCAGCTTTCCACCTCGGCCGGCATCTGCGCCGCGCTGGACCTGGTGGCCTCGGGCGCGCTGCCCTCGCGCGGATTCGTGGGCCAGGAGGCCATCGCCCTGGATAGCCTGCTCGAAAACCGCTACGGACGCATCTACGCGGGCAAGCCCCTGGCGCTGGAACGGCCCGCGCTGGCCGAACGGCGCCCCCGCGGCCGGGCCGCGCGGCCGCGCTCAGGCCCATCCTTCCATGCGGCGCGTGGCCCGGATCAGGCGCTGTTCTTCCTGCTCGATGTCCGCCAGGCTCTGGCGCACGCTGTCCACGTGATCGGCCGCCGCCTTGCGCGCCTGCTCGGGCTGGCGCGCCATGACGGCGTGGTAGAGCCGGGCATGCTGGCGGTCGATCTGGCGCTTCTCGGGCTGGCGGTGATAGAGGTTGTTCACACAGGCGAACACCGAGCCCAGCAGCAGGTCGGTGAGCGACTGCAGCGTGTGCACCAGCACCGGATTGTGCGAGGCCTCGCAAATGGCGAGATGGAAGGCGTGGTCGAGATGGGCGTGGCGCGCGGTGTCGGTTTCGGTTCCCTGCGCGGCCATCATTTCGTCGTAGCGCCGGCGGATCATGATGAAATCGGCCTCGGTGCCGCGTATGGCCGCCAGCCGCGCCGATTCGGCCTCCAGCAGGGAACGCACTTCCAGCAGGTCGTACAGGGTGCGCGGCTGCGAATTGAACAGGTGCATCAGCGGCCCGGCATCCACCTGGGAAATCCGCGCCACGTACGAGCCCTTGCCCTGCGCCGTGTGGATGATTTCGCGCGCGCGCAGCAGTTTCAGCCCTTCGCGCAGCGCGCTGCGCGACACGCCGAGCTTTTCCGTGAGCCTGCGCTCGGAGGGCAGCGCCTGGCCCGCCTTGAGCACGCCATCGAGGATCAGGCGCTCGATGCGCTCGGCCACCTCGTCCGCCACGGGCCGTGGCCTGGTTTCCGTTTCCGCGTGCATGCGCGCTCCGTCTACTGGTCTGACCAAATTCCACGCACCGCCGAAGGCTGCCGCGGATTTCCAATAAGTGGCTGATATCTAATCATAAAAATCCCGCACCTGTCCTGTGCGCCGCACAAAAACTGGTATGACCAGCGGGTTTTGCTATGGACATCGCCTGCCCCGCGGCCGATGATGTGGGAACCGTTTTCCCGGCGCCCGGCGCCGGCCAGCCATACCATCCGATCCGCAGAGACCCGTATGACGCAACGCATCCAGAAACATGGCCTGCAAGTGGCGGCCAACCTCGTCCAGTTCATCGAACAGGAAGCCTTGCCCGGTTCCGGCCTGGACGCCGACGCCTTCTGGCAGGGCTTCGCCGAACTGGTCCATGACCTCGCCCCGCGCAACCGCGCCCTGCTTGCCGAGCGCGACCGCCTGCAGGCGAGCTGGATGCTGGCACCGCGCCCACCCCGGCCCCATCGCCGACCCCGCCGCCTACCGCAAATTCCTGGAAGACATCGGCTACCTGCTGCCGCAGCCCGACGAGGTGCGCGCCACCACGGAAAACGTGGACGCCGAGATCTCCGAGCAGGCCGGCCCCCAGCTGGTGGTGCCGGTTTCCAACGCGCGCTACGCGCTGAACGCCGCCAACGCGCGCTGGGGCAGCCTGTACGACGCCCTTTACGGCACCGACGCCATCCCCGCCACGCCGGGCGATACCGGCCAGGGCTACAACCCCGAGCGCGGCCGCGCCGTCATCGCGCG
>NZ_LHSJ01000102.1:0-13239 GCF_001270295.1 Achromobacter sp. DMS1
GCGCCAGCGTTTCCACCCATGGTTCGGCCGGACCCAGCAGGGCGGGCTCGGCCCGGCCCGCGAATACCGCCTCCCGCTGCGCCTCGGCCGCCAGCGCCCCCCTGGTAGAGCGCCGCCACCGGCTGCGCCTGGCGGTTGAGCTCGGCGCTGATGCGCAACTGGTCCGCCGCGCGCTTCCAGTCGCCCTGCACCGCCGCGAGCTGGAAAAGCTGGGCGCGCAGGTCCGCGTCGGCAGGCTGGGCGCGGATGCGCTCCTGCACCAGGGTCAATTTCTGCGCGATGCCGCCGTCGCTCAGCGTAAGGGTTTGCGTCATGGAAGAGCCGGTCCCGGAAAGAAAAAACAGCCGTAGCGGGAAAAATCAGGAGCGGGAGGCCGCGGCCATGCGCCGCCTCCCGGCCGACGGGCGCGCCGCGGCGCGCCCCGGGCATCAGCCCTCCTTGTTCTGCTTGATGTCCCAGGCGACCAGGCTTTCGGCGCCCTTGCCGCCCTTCTCGGTCTGCTCCCAGTATTGCTGCTTGACCTTGGCGGCCTGGAAGGCGTAGTTCACCATCACCGCTTCGGACAGGTTCTCGCCGCTGATCTGCACCGAGGTCACCAGCACGTCTTCCAGGGTGATCTTGGAGTACTCGACCTGCTGGCCGCCCGCCTTGCACACCGACAGCTCGACCTTGCTCAGGTGCTTGCCGGACGCGCAATGCTTCATGACGGCCGGGGCGGCCTTGTCGATGCGCGCCACGACATGCAGGTCGTTGAAGCTGGCCTTGCCGGCCCCGCCGCCGCCGCCCGAGGCCATGTTGCCGGGCTGGGTCGCTCCCCACGAGAAGGACACGATATCGGTCCAGTCCTTGTGGTTCGCGTCCTTCGATTCGCCATTGGCGCCATCGATCTTCATGAACATATCAACAGCCACTGCTTTCTCCTATGCGTGCTCGCGAGCACAAAGATGAGTAGACGCGTCCTCAGCCTTCGTTCTGCTTCAGCGAAGGCAGCTTGGACACCAGGCGCAGCGACACCGTCAGCCCTTCGAGCTGATAGTGCGGCCGCAAGAAGAACTTCGCCGAGTAGTACCCCGGGTTGTCTTCGATCTCCTGCACCTGCACCTCGGCGGCCGCCAGCGGCTTGCGCGCCTTGGTCTCTTGCGAAGAATTCACCGGATCGCCATCGACGTAGTTCATGATCCAGTCGTTCAGCCAGCGCTCCATGTCGTCGCGCTCGCGGAACGACCCGATCTTGTCCCGCACAATGCACTTCAGGTAGTGCGCAAAACGGCAGCAGGCGAACAGGTACGGCAGGCGCGCCGCCAGCTTGGCGTTGGCCGATGCGTCCACGTCGTAGTATTCGTGCGGCTTCTGCAGCGATTGCGCGCCGATGAAGGCGGCAAAATCCGAATTCTTGCGATGCACCAGCGGCATGAAACCGTTCTTGGCCAGCTCCGCCTCGCGGCGGTCGCTGATGGCGATTTCGGTCGGGCACTTCATGTCCACGCCGCCGTCGTCGGTCGGGAAAGTGTGGCAAGGCAGGTTTTCCACCGCGCCGCCGGACTCCACGCCCCGGATCGAAGTGCACCAGCCATACAGCTTGAAAGAACGGTTGATGTTGGCCGCCATCGCATAGGCCGAATTGGCCCAGGTGTAGCGGTCGTGGTTGGCGCCGTCGGTGTCTTCCTCGAAGTCGAACTCGTCCACCGGATTGGTGCGCGCCCCGTAGGGCAGGCGCGCCAGGAAGCGCGGCATGGCCAGGCCGATGTAGCGCGAGTCCTCGGACTCGCGCAGGCTGCGCCAGGCGGCATACTCGGTGTTGGTGAAAATCTTGGTCAGATCGCGCGGATTGGCCAGCTCCTGCCAGGAATCCATCTGCATCACGCTGGGCGAGGCGCCGGCGATGAAAGGGCAGTGCGCCGCGGCCGAAATGCGCGACAGTTCGCCCAGCAGCTCCACGTCGGGCGGGCTGTGGTCGAAGTAGTAGTCGCCCACCAGGCAGCCGATGGGCTCGCCGCCGAACTGCCCGTACTCTTCCTCGTACACGCGCTTGAATATCGGGCTCTGGTCCCAGCCGACGCCCTTGTGGCGCTTGAGCGTGCGGCTCAGCTCCTTCTTCGAGATGCACATGAAGCGGATCTTCAGCAGCTCGTCTGTCTCGGTGTTGGTCACCAGGTAGTGCAGGCCGCGCCACGCGCCTTCCAGTTGCTGGAAGTCGGGGTGGTGCATGACGAGGTTGATCTGTTCCGACAGCTTGCGGTCGATCTCGGCGATGATGGCCTGGATGGTGCGGTAGGCATCCGAGCCCAGGCCCACCTGGGCGTTGGCCAGGGCCTGGTGCGCCAGCGTGCGCACGGCGTGCTCCACGGCCTCGCGGGCCTGCTCGGTCTTGGGTTTGAACTCTTTGCGCAGCAGGGACGACAGATCGTCCGCTTCCAGCGCCTGCGCGGCGCGCGCTTGCTCGCTTTTGGCCACAGCGGTCATGGCGTGCTCCCTCAAGCCTTCGGTTCTTCGGATGCCGGGGCGGGCGCCGCCTCGGGATTGGGCGTCGATGCAAGCGCGTTCAGCAGCGCCGGGTTCTTCAGCACTTTGCCGATCAGCTCTTCCGCGCCGGTCTTGCCGTCCATGTAAGTCAGCAGGTTGGCCAGCTGGGTGCGCGCTTCCAGCAGCTCATTGAGGGCGCCGACCTTGCGCGCCACGGTGGCGGGCGAGAAATCGTCGATGCTCTCGAAACTGATGTCCACGTTGAGGCTGCCTTCGCCCGTCAGGGTGTTGGGCACCTGGAACGCGGCGCGCGGCCGGATGGACTTCAGCCGCTCGTCGAAATTGTCGATGTCGATGTCGAGGAACTTGCGCTCGGCGATTTCCGGCTGCGGCGTCTCGGACTTGCCCGCCAGGTCGGCCAGCACGCCCATCACGAACGGAAGCTGGATCTTGCGTTCGGCGCCGTAGATTTCCACGTCGTATTCGATCTGTACGCGGGGCGCGCGGTTGCGGGCAATGAATTTCTGCCCGCTGCCCTTCAACGTTGTAGCCATGATGACTTCTCCATTTCGTTCATTGAGAAAGGCCGGGGCGCGCGGTTACGCGCCGCCGTCCGGGCCGCCCGCCTCGTTCCTCGGAAGCCAGGCTTCGAACTGTTCCAACCCTTGCGGCGCGAGATTCCTGAGAATGTCGTGAAAGCTCAGCGAAATCAGTTGCTGGGTGCGGCGGATCAGGTAAGGCGCGGGATGGCTGGGCTCATGCGTCTCGAAGTACGCGCTCACCTTGCTCAACATGAGCACGGCGTCCTCGCGCGACAGGATGCGCGCATCCTGCCAGCGCAAGGAAACGGCGGGCGCGGCGACGGGGGACGCGGCGGCGGCCGCATCCTGCGGCGCGGGTTCGGGCTCCGGCTCGGGCTGGGCGCTTGCGGTTTCCACGCCTGCCCAAGCCTGCGCGACCATGTCCAGGCTGCGCAGCAGCCCCGAAAAATCGGGGCACCACTCATCGCCGATGCGGCCGGACACCAGCGACTGGATGCGCCGCAGCGTCTGGCGCGCCTCGTCGATGGCCAGCGCTTCGGCGGCCTGCTGCAGCCAGGCCTGGCGCAGGTTCTCCGTGAGGCGCTCGCGGCCTCCGGGATAGATCTGTTCGGCCGCCCGGCCGCCCTCGATCACCGTTTCGGCGTCGCGCAGCGTGAGCTGCCCATGGACGCCGCTGAACAGGCGCGACGAACGCACGCTGCGCGCCGCGCCCAGCGTGTCGCACAGCGACGCCAGGGCATTCATGCGCGGCAGCGGATCGAACTCGCCGTCGATCTCCAGGCGCGGGTGCACGGGTTCCCAGTCGCGCTCCAGGGTGTCGGCGATCAGACCCAGGCCGGCGGCATAGCCGGGCAGTCCGCGCAGTTCGGTCCACGCCTGCGTGAGGTAGGCCAGGATGCGCACGTCGCGCGTGCGCTCCAGCAGCTGCTGGGCCAGCCGCTCCACTTCGCGCCAGTCGGCCGGCTCGGCCGGAATGATGGTGTCGCCGAACTGCTGCTCGCTCTTGCCCAGCGCCGCCTGCTGCAGCGCCAGGAACACAGGGTCGTACTCCAGATCCTCGCCGCAGGGCAGGTCCGGGTTCAACAATGTGGAAGTCGCTTCTGCAAATGCCATCGTGCCTGATCCGCCGGGTGGGTTCCGAGCCCGGGCTCGCGTATCGGAGCCGGCGCCCGGAACGGGCCCATACCTTGGAAAGGTCGGATTCTAGGTACGACACCCCGCGGAAATGGCGACAACTAACAAAACTTTGCTCTTCTAACGAACGCCGCCGTTTTGTTGGAAATTTGTAGTTGGATGAGAAGAAATGTAATCCGCGCTCGAACGGCAGACACAAAAAGTCGGATTTGATCGAGGTTTCCGCAGCCGTTGATACATGACACATCTGTCATGGACGTAACCTCAATACTTTCGTATCACATTGAAAACAGGGGACGTAATTAGCCCACGTATTTCTTGACGGGTTGTGCCGCCCGCCGCCCTCATCGGGCGGTCCGCCCCCAGGCCAGGTCCGGCTGCGGAAATTCCGGCAGCACGATGTCCGCATGTCCCGGCCGCACCCAGCGCGCGCATTCGCGCGTGGCGTCGATGCAGCCTCCCTCCGCATACACGCCCTGCGGGTCGCGGATGCGCAGCATGCGCTCCAGCACCCGCGCCGTGGCTCCGGGGTCGTCCAGCGTCCGCCCCACCCGCGCTTTCACGATGTCTTCATCGATGAAGAGCCTGCCCGCGGCGTCCGTGCGCGCGCCATGTCGCCAATGGTAGATCTCCACGCACTTCGAGGTCAGAGTGTAGGGCCGGTCGCGCTCCCAGAAATTATTGAAGCGCCCCGCGCCCAGGTAGAACACCCACGAACCTTCATAACCCTCGACGTTCGAGGAATGCTCGTCGGGATTGCGGAACCACAGCCTGTCTCCCGGCACGTAGAAACGCGGCGGCAGCGGACTGGCCAGCGAGCCGTATTCGCGCAGGAAGGCGTCGTGGAAGCGGCCCGACATCACCGCGCGCGTTTCCCACTGGCGCTGCAGGCGCGCCGCGAGCTCCGGATTGACCTGCTGGAGCTCCTGCGCGATGCCCAGCACCGTAACGTATTCCGTGGCCCGGTAGCACGAGAACGCATAGAGCTGGCCGGAAGCCTCCGGCTGCGTGGCGCGGCGCAAGCCCTCGACCAGCGAGCGGCCCGGCAGGATGGTGAAGCCGCGCGCTTCGTCGTAGGTCCAGTATTCGGGCGGCCGCTCCGCGTGCTCCGTATCGAAGGCCAGCGCGGTCTTGCGCGCGGCCTGCACGATGTAGCGGCGGATGCGCACCGCCGACTCCAGTTCCGCCACGTCGGGAAAGGTGAACGCCACCGGACAGGCCAGCATGGCGAGCACGATCTCGCGGTCCAGGTCCGCCTCGTCCGCGTCCGTGCGCAGGCCCAGCGAGGCGGCCGCGCCGGTCGTGTCGGCCTGGGGCAGATGCGCGGCCGCGAAGGCCGGACGCAGCGCGATCCGCACGCCCGGCGCGTCGCCGGACAGCCTGTCGCACGCCGCGGCTTCGTCCAGCGACAGGCTGGACAGGAACCGGCCGGCCTGCTCCCAGGCTTCGGCGGCGGCGGACGCGCCGGCCGTGTCGATACGGATGCCGCCCACGTCGGGGCGGCCCAGGGAAACCAGGGGCAAAGACATCGAAAACAGCTCCAGCGGTGGCCATGTCCGCCGCCGCGGAAGCGGCGGCGCGCGGACCCGGGTCCGCCATAGACGCCGATCATTGCCGATGCCGCACCGGCGCGCAAGCATCGGCGCGCGGGGCGCCGGGCCGCGTGCCGACAGGCTGCGGTCAGGATGCGCGGCCCCGCTCCCGCGCCGGGCCCGCGCAGCGGAAACGGCCAGGCAGCGGCAGGCCCGCGCCGTTGCGTCTTTCCAACAGAGTCTGCTTTCTCCTGCGGCCGCTGCGCCTATAATCGCAACAAAAATCATTATCAATATTGAAAGAGGAAATATTTTGTCCAAAGAACTCACCCCAGGGACGGCATTCTTCGGCCGCGCGCAGCGCCGCTGCCGCCTGTCGCCGCTGTCGCAGGCCATCAGGCGCGCCGCCCCGGGCATCGCACTTACAGCCCTGCTGCCCTTCCCTTCCGCCTGGGCGCAAGACGCGCCGGCCGACAGCGCGTCGGGCGCCACCACCCTGCCCACCGTGACGGTCACCGCGACCTCCATGTCCGCGGACAGCGCGCCCGCGCCCTACGCGGGCGGCCAGGTGGCCGAAGGCGCCCGCCTGGGCATTCTGGGCAACCAGAACGTCATGGACACCCCTTTCAACATCACCAGCTACACCTCGGAGCTGATCGAGAACCAGCAGGCCCGCACCCTGGCCGACGTGCTGGCCAACGACCCGTCCGTCCGCTTCACCACTTCGACTGGCCACGCTTACGAGAACTTCCGCATCCGCGGATTCGACGTCAACCAGAACGACATCGCCATCAACGGCATGTTCGGGCTGGCGCCGGGCGGCCACGTGCCGCTGGAATTCGTCGAGCGCGTGGAAGTGCTCAAGGGCCCCAGCGCCATGTTCAGCGGCATGGCGCCCAGCGGCGCGGTGGGCGGCACGGTGAACCTGGTGCCCAAGCGCGCCGAAGACACGCCCAACGCCACAGCCTCGGTGAACTACCAGTCCGACGGCCAGCTGGGCACCGACCTCGACGTAGGCCGCCGCTTCGGCAACAACAACGAATGGGGCGTGCGCGTCAACGGCGCGTTCAGCGACGGCGCGACCGCGGTGGACGGGCAGAAGAAAAAGCGCGAGTTCATTTCGGCCGGGCTGGACTATCGCGGCAGCGCCCTGAGCGCCTCGCTGGACGCTTACCACAGCCAGGAATCGTTCCGGGGCGGCACGCCCGCGATGTACCTGTTCAGCGCGAACGCCACGCACATTCCCGCCGCGCCCGACCCCAGCATCAACCTGTTCAAGGGCACCTACGGCAGCCTGCAGAGCAATGCCGTGATCGGCCGGCTCGAATACCGCTTCAACGACAACCTCTCCGCCTTCGCCGGCCTGGGCAAGCGCGATTACGACGCGATGGGTTTCATCAACGGCACCCATGCGCGCAACGTCGACTCCAACGGCAATTTCAGCGGCATCATTACCGGCCAGCGCAGCTACACCGACACGACCTCGTCCGAAGCGGGCCTGCGCGGACGCTTCAATACCGGCAGCGTCGCGCACGAAGTGGTGCTGCAAGGCACCTTGATGAAGATCGAGGATGGCTCGGCCCCCACCAGCCCCCGCACGACCTTCACCTCCAACATCTACGATCCGATCACGCCCCCCATGCCGGCCGTGCCGGACTCCACTTCCAGGACGGCGAAAAACACGCTGTCCAGCGTCGCGCTGGTGGACACCATCTCCTTCCTGGACGACAAGGTGCGCTTCACGGCCGGCGTGCGCAACCAGCGCGTGAAAACCACCTCGTACAACGCCACCACGGGCGATGTCACCGCGCGCTACGACAAGAGCGCGGTCACGCCCGCCTTCGGCCTGGTCGTCAAGCCCTGGGGGCCGGCCGTCTCGCTGTACGCCAACTACGTGCAGGGCCTGAGCAAGGGAGAATCGGTCACCGACACGCTGGCCACCAACTACGGCCAGACCTTCGCGCCCTACAAGACCGAGCAGAAAGAAGTGGGCGTGAAGTGGGACGCCGGCGCCTTCACCAACACGCTGGCGCTGTTCGAGATCACCAAGCCCACGATGGTGGCGTTTGGAACCACGAACAATCCCACCTACTCCGACGGCGGCGAGAAGCGTGTGCGCGGCATCGAGTGGAACACCTTCGGCGAACTGACGCGCGGCGTGCGCGTGCTGGGCGGCGTGACGTACACCCAGGGCGTGCAGACCAAGACCGCCTTCGGCCAATACGACGGCAACACCGCCGTGGGCGCGCCGCGCTGGCAAGGCAACATCGGCATGGAATGGGATACGCCCTGGGTGCCGGGCCTGACGCTCAGCACGCGCCTGCAAGCCTCCACCACGCAATACCTGGATGCCGCGAACAATCTGGAAATCCCCGGCTGGGGCCAGCTCGACCTGGGCGCGCGCTACGCCGCCAAACTGGCCGGCCGCGACGTGGTGCTGCGCCTGAACGTCAACAACGTGTTCGACAAGCATTACTACTCGGGCGCCTTCAGCGACACCACGCCCGTCGCCACGCTCGGACCAGGGCGGTCGGTCATGGCGTCGGCGAGCGTGAGCTTCTGATTCTTCCCGGCGGCCGGGCGCGGACGGGCCTTGCGGGGCCTGTCCGCGCCCGCGGCCTTTCGCTTCCAGCTCGGCGGCCCCCGCCGCCGGCCGCATTCCGCCGACATCATCCATGACTGCCTGGACCGAACAACGATGCAAGCCTTCATCCTCATTGGCCTGACCGCCGTGCTGGCGGGCTGTTTCTGTATCTACATGGCCTCTCCCAACCAGCGGTGGCGGGAGGCGGCCTGGCCCCGCCTGCCGGCCCGCGTCATCGGCGCCGCACTGCTGGCGGCCGGCGCCTGGAGCTTCCTGCAGCGCATGGACACGGTCGCCGGTCTTTTCGCTTTCGCCACCGCGCTCATGCTTTTCTTCTGGCTGGTGCCCTACGTGGGCGCGCTGGTCGGCATCCGCCGGAGCCGCTGACATGATCCGCAACGAAAAACCCGCCCCCATCCGGCGCGACTGGACCTCCAAGACGCTTGCCGGCGTGCTGCTCGGCCTGGCGCTGGCCCTGGGCGCGAGCGGCCTGCTCTCGCACTTCACCCAGGACATTCCGCTGACCACGCGCGCGCAGCTCGTCATGTGGGTCGTGCCCCCCATCTGGCTGGGCATCGCCGGCTGCGTCTACTTCTTCTCCAGCGGCCTGCGCGCGTGGGCCTGGCTGGGCGGCGCCACGCTGCTCGTCCACGGCGGCCTGTGGCTGGCCCGGCTGGCCTGAAGCCCGCGCCCTTCCCTCCCCGGACACACCGATCATGAGAGCCGACTACATCCGCATCTACAAATCGGTCCACACCTGGACCGGCATCGTCGCCGGCATGGCGCTGTTCATCGCCTTCTATGCCGGCGCGCTCACGGTGTTCAAGGATCCCCTGACACGCTGGGCCTCGCCGCAGCCGGCCATCGAACTCGTGCCGCTGGACCAGGCGCAAGACCTCATCGCCAAGACGCTGCGGGCGCATCCCGAAGTCGCCCGCGATTTCAACATCCACCTCCGGGATGCCGAACACGTGCCCGCCCGCATGGAATGGGCGGTGCGCGACCCCGGCGCGGACGATCACGACGAGTCGTCCGTCCGCCACTACATGGCCTATCTCGACGGCGGCGGCGCGGCCCAGGTCGAGCCGGCCCATCCGTCGGGTCTGGGAGCCTTCATCGACGTGCTGCATCGCGTGGTCGGCCTGCCGGTGGACAACGACCCCAACCGCTGGATCATGGGCGTCATCGCCGCGCTGTACGCGGTAGCCCTGGTGTCGGGCGTCGTCGTGCTGCTGCCCTCCCTCGTCAAGGACTTCTTCGCCCTGAGGGTCGGCAAGAACCTCAAGCGCATGTGGCTGGACGCCCACAACGTCGTGGGCATCGTCAGCCTGCCCTTTCACATCGTCATGGCCCTGAGCTCGGTCGTGTTCGCCTATCACGACGGCATCTATCTCATCCAGGACAAGCTGCTGCACGGCGGCCGGCTCGAGGCGTCCTTCCAGCGGCCCGGCGGCGCGGCGCCGGCCGCCGCGCCGCGCGACCCGGCCGCCATGCTGGCGCCGCAGGAACTGGTTGCCCGGGCACGCGCCCTCTCGCCCGGTTTCGAGCCCTACGGCCTGCAATACCAGCAAGTCACCGGCCCGCGCGCGCTCGTGCGCGTATGGGGCAAGGACGCCGCCGCCGTCTCGCCCCGCGCGCGCGGCGGCTTCGTCGCGCTGGATCCCTACACGGGCAAGGTTCTCAACAGCGACTACATGCCGGGCAGACAGAACGCGCCCAACCTGCTGATCAGCAGTTTCTTCGCGCTGCACATGGCCGCGTTCGGCGGCGCCGCCGTGCAGTGGATGTATTTCGTGCTCGGGCTGGCCGGCGCGTGGCTGTTCTACAGCGGCAACCTGCTGTGGATCGAAACCCGCCGCAAACGCGCCGACCGCCAGGGCGGCGCCGTGCCGGCGCAGCGACTGGACACCCGCCTCATGGCCTCGGCCACCGTGGGCGTCTGCCTCGGCTGCGTATGCGGGGTGTCGCTCATGATTGCCGCCTCCAAATGGCTGCATGGCCGCGTCGGCGATCCCGATGCGTGGATCCGGACGCTCTACTACCTGGCCTTCTTCGGCAGCCTGGCCTGGTCCTTCGCGCGCGGCGCGGCGGCGGCGTCGGTGCACCTGCTGTGGCTGGCCACGGCCCTCACCCTGGCCATTCCCGCCACGTCGCTGCTGGGCTGGCTGTACCCCGCGGCCGGCCCCTGGGCCCATGCCGCCCCCGCCACGCTGGCCGTGGATCTCACCGCCCTGGCCGGCGCCCTGGGCTTCGCATGGATGGCGCGCGCCACGTCCCGGCGCGTCAAACACGGCCCTCGCGAAAGCGTCTGGAGCGCCGGCGCCCAAAGCGCATAACGCGCCGCCCGGCATGCGCCGCCACGGCGGCGCATGGCCGACTGCGCCGCGCCTTGATATAGGTCAAGCGCGCGGGTTTAAGTTCGGCGCCGCGGTCCTCGTAATTGAGACAAGCGGGGCGGGATCGAAGCAGCGAAGTCGACGAAGAATCCTCACTGTGACAACGGAGATTCGAAACAGGAGGGCTTTACGTTGACAGGAAGGAAGCATGGGTTTTCTTAAAAGGCTGCGGCTGGGCCAATTGCTGGGCATGGCGTTTGCCAGCGTTATCGTCTGCGGCGTGCTGGGGCTGCTCGTCGCGCGCCATTACCTCGGCCAGATCCAGACCGACATCAATCTGCTTACCCGCGTGCGCATCGGCAACCTGGTCTATGCCGGCAACATCAAGGACGGCGTGAACGTCCGCGCGCGCCTGGCCCGCGACGCGGTTTTCGAGGAAGACCAGGCCAGGATAGGCTTGCTCATGGCCGAACAACTGAAAGTGCGCGACCAGATCACGGCGGACATCGAGGCGCTCGAAAAGCGCCTGGTCAACGCCGAGGGACGGGAGTTCGTCGTGCGCCTGAAGCAGGCCCGGGGCCCATATGTCGCCACCATGGAAAAAGCGCTCGACCTGGCTTCGCGCAACCAGGACGACGCGGCGACCGCCGTGCTCGTGTCGGAGCTGCCGCCGAAACAGGCCGCGTATTTCAAGGTGCTGGACGACCTGGCGCGCTACCAGCGCGACCAGGCCGACCTGGTGGCCCTGCGGGCCGAAGACAGCGTAACGCGGGCCACGGTGCTCGCCTCCGTCCTGGCCGCCGCGATGGCCGTGCTCGGCATCGCAGTTTCCGTCGCGATCACGCGCTCCATTGTGCGCAAGCTCGGCGGCGAACCCGCCTACGCCGTGCGGATCGCGCAGCAGATCTCGGACGGCGACCTGTCCACGGCCGTGAAGCTGCGCGCGGGCGACGGAACGAGCCTGCTCTCCAGCATGGAATCGATGCGCGTGAAGCTCGCCGGCATCGTCGGGCGGGTGCGGCAAAACAGCGAAGCCATTGCCACCGGCGCCAACCAGATCTCGGCGGGCAATACCGACCTCAGCCAGCGCACCGAAGAACAGGCCGCCAACCTGGAAGAAACCGCGGCGTCCATGGAACAGATGACGTCCACCGTCCGGCAGAACGCGGAAACCGTACGCGCCACGTCGAGCCTGGCAATGCAGGCAAGCGAAACCGCCGAACGCGGCGGACAGGCGGTAGACGCCGTGGTCAGGACCATGGAGGAGATCACCCGCAGCTCCCAGAAGATCGGCGACATCATCGGCCTCATCGACTCCATTGCCTTCCAGACCAACATTCTCGCGCTGAACGCCGCCGTCGAGGCCGCCAGGGCCGGCGAGCAAGGGCGCGGCTTCGCGGTCGTGGCCAGCGAAGTCCGCACCCTGGCGCAACGGTCGGCCAACGCCGCGCGCGAGATCAAGGATCTGGTCGAACACAGCATCGGCAAAGTCCAGCTCGGCAGCCAGACCGTCGACCATGCCGGCCGCACCATCAACGACGTGGTGGAACAGGTCCGCCGCGTCGCCACCCTGATTGCCGAGATCGGGACCGCGACCGGCGAGCAGGAACAGGGCATCTCGCAAGTCGGCCTGGCCGTTTCCCAACTCGACGAAGTCACCCAGCAAAATGCCGCGCTGGTGGAAGAGGCGGCCGCGGCGGCGGAAAGCCTGAACTCGCAGGCCGCCGAACTGGTCCAGCTCGTGAGCGTGTTCCGGATCGGGCATTCCCGGCACGACAACCCCGCCGCCGCGGCCGCGCCGCGCGTCTCCCGGCGTGTGTCCCCGCGCCTGGCCCATGGCGCTCCGAAGCCGGGCGAGGCGCCGGCCGCGCAGGACTGGTCCAGCTTCTGAAGCCGCAGGCCCTGGCCGGCATCCGGCATGGCCCAAGCCGTCCACTCGGTTGGAAACGGGCCCCTCAGCCGGAACGGCCGTGTGCGCGCTGAAGCCCACGCCCCGAGCGCGCTCGCTGCCTTCGTCTTCTTCGCGCCCGACCGCGTTTCTGGCATGCTAGACGGCATCGTCGGGCGCTGGCCGCCGCTTCCGGAGCCTTCCACATGCGAAATTTCGATTTCACCTCCTGGCACGGCCTGCTTTCCACGCTGCTGGGGCTGGCCCTCATCACCCTGATCGGCGTGGGCATACGCCTGGTCGTCATGCAGACGCTGCAGCAGCGCCGCGAACGCGAGAACCGGCAGATCAACGAACGGCTGCGCACGCTCATCGCGGCCTACAAGACGCTGGGCGGCTCCTTCACCGGCAACCTGGCCGTCGATCCCACCCACCTGCGCGACCTGCGGCAGCGCGGCGCGGCGGGCGAAGAACAGGGCGAGCCCGAGGAAGACAGCCCCTCCGGCAGCTTCGACCGCCCGCGACGCGTGCGCGACGCGGTCGAGGCCGCGCTTTCCGACATCATCCTGCTGGGCACGGAAGAACAGGTCCGGCTCGCCGCGCAGGCCGCCACGGAACTGGCCGAGGGCCGCCCCATCCATACGACCGAGCTCGTGGTGTCGCTGCGCAACTTCATCCGCGAAGTGCTGGCCCTGGAACCCGTGCCCGCAAGCCTCGACATTCCGCGCCAGGGCCCCGCCCGCCCCTCCGCGTCCAGCCG
>NZ_LHSJ01000103.1:0-13216 GCF_001270295.1 Achromobacter sp. DMS1
CGCCATGACGGCGTCGCATTGCGGATCGGCCGCCGTCTCGGCCAGCGCCCGCGCACCCACGCGGATCTCGGGCGCCGGCCGGCCCGCCGGCCAGAGCTGCAGAAACTTCCTGCGCGCCGCGTCATCGGGCACCACCACCACCGCCGCGCCGCTGGCCTGCGCCTGCCGGGCCAGCCGGTCGATGCGGCTGTATGCCGACAGCGCATAGACCGCCAGCCGCTCCGGATGGCGCGCGATCACATCCAGCGTGCTTTCACCGATGGAACCCGTGGACCCCAGCACCACGACGCGTTGAAAAGCCGTCAAAACAACACTCCAGACAAAATTAGCGCAACCGGCGCGACCGGCAGGATCGCGTCGATGCGGTCGTACACGCCGCCGTGGCCCGGCAGCAGCCCGCTGGAATCCTTGCGGCCGGCGCGGCGCTTGAGCAGCGATTCGAACAGGTCGCCCATGATGGACACCACGCCGAGCAGCGCCGCCAGCGGCAGCGCCAGCCAGAATCCCCAGCGCGCCACCAGCGCGTGCCCGTAGCTGTCCTGCCAGAGGCTGGACAGGCCGATCCAGATCACGGCGCCCAGCACGCCGGCCACCGCGCCCTCCACCGTCTTGCCCGGGCTGACCCGCGGCGCCAGTTTACGCTTGCCGAAGGCGCGTCCGGCAAAGTATGCAGCGATGTCCGCCACCCACACCAGCGCCAGCAGCGACACCACGAACCCCGCGCCGCGGGCCAGGTACATCTGCGCCAGCACGGCCCAGGCGGCAATGACGGCGGGAATGGAGAACAGCGACCAGGGCAGGCTGGCCGGCGGGGCGTCGGACCGCCCCCGGACCACGGCGGTGCGGCGCCCGCCAGCCAGACGGCCGCCACCAGCGGAGCCAGGTAATCGAGCAGCCAGGCGGGATCGGCCCACCCGGACCGCCGCCCCGCCAGCCAGGCCGAAGCCAGGCCCAGCAGGACCGCGAAGACCAGGGCGGCCACGCCGACGGCCACCGGGCACGACGGCGGTTGAGGAAGGGTGAGGCGCAGCCATTCCCAGTTGGCGCAGGCGGCGGCCAGGGCCAGCAGAGCCAGGAGCCACCACGGGTTGGCGCTGGCCATGGCCGCGGCCAGGATGGCCAGCAGAATGGCAGCGGTAACAATGCGCTGACCCAGCATATGAGGAGGTCTCCCTGGAGTTGGCGCGCCCGCCGGCGCTTATTTTGCCCCGCTTTCGAGAAGCTGGGCGCTGGTGCGGCCGAAGCGGCGCTCGCGCGTGCGGTACCAGTCGAATGCCGCCTGCAGTTCGTCCGCGCCGAAATCCGGCCAATAGCGCTCCGTGAAGTAGAACTCCGCGTAGGCCATCTGCCAGATCAGGAAATTGGAAATGCGCTGCTCGCCGCCGGTGCGGATGAACAGGTCGGGCTCGGGCGCCCAGGCCATGGACAGGTGCCGCGACAGGCTTTCCTCGTCCACGCGCTCGGGGTGGCTGGCCAGAGCAGGGTCGGCGGCCAGCATGGCGCGCACGGCCTGCAGGATGTCCCAGCGGCCGCCGTATTTGGCCGCCACGGTCAGGTGCAGGCGGTCGTTATGGCGCGTGCGCTCCTGGGCCGCATGGATCAGCTCCTGCAGCCGGGGCTCGAAGGCGGAAAGATCGCCGATGACGTGCAGGCGCACGCCCTGCTCCTGGAGCTTGTCGACCTCGCGCTCCAGGGCCTGCACGAAGAGGCGCATGAGCAGCGAGACTTCCTCGGCGGGCCGGCGCCAGTTCTCGGAGCTGAAGGCAAAGAGGGTCAGGTAGCGCACCCCCGCTCGGCCGCAGGCCTCGACCACGCGGCGCACCGCCTGCACGCCCTTGGCGTGCCCCGCCGTCCTGGGCAGCAGCCGCTTCGTCGCCCACCGCCCATTGCCATCCATGATGATGGCCACGTGTTCGGGAATGTCCCGGGTTTCGGGTATCGCCTGAGTCGAGCTGATTGCCATGAGGTAAGGACTTGCGCGGAATGGCCGGCTGGAAAAGGAAGGCCTGGGCCGTCGCGCCGCTTCGCCGGGCGTGGCGGCGCGCGGGGACCAGGATGCTGGCCGCGCGGACGGATGCGGCCCGTCCGGCGCGACGCGCCGCGCGGCGGCGCGGCGCCAGCGATTATACGGTCATGATTTCCGCTTCTTTCTGGGCGACCATCTTGTCGATCTCGGCGACATGGCGGTCGGTCAGCTTCTGGACGTCGTCCTGGGCGCGGCGCTCGTCGTCCTCGGAGATCTCCTTGTCCTTGACGAGTTTCTTCAGGGCGTCGTTGGCCTCGCGGCGCAGGTTGCGCACGGCGACCTTGGCATCCTCGCCTTCGCTGCGCACGACCTTGGTGAGATCGCGGCGGCGCTCTTCGGTGAGGGCCGGCATGGGAACGCGGATGGTATCACCCATGGACATGGGGTTCAGGCCCAGGTCGACTCGCGGATCGCCTTCTCGATGACCGAGGCCATGTTCTTCTCGTAGGGCTGCACGCTGATGGTGCGCGCGTCGACCAGGTTGAGGTTGGCGACCTGGCTCACGGGCACCGGCGAACCGTAGTACTCGACCTGGACGTGATCCAGGATGCCGGTGTGGGCGCGGCCCGTGCGGATCTTGGACAGGTTGGTCTTGAGCGTTTCAAGCGACTTGACCATCCTGGATTCTGCGGATTTGCGGCGGGCGCCAGCAATCGTAGGCCCCGGCGGGCTGCGCCCCCTGCGCGGCCAGGCGCAGGTTCTCGCGCACCGACAGATTGGCGAACAGGCTGGTGACCTGGAACGATCTGGCGATGCCGCGCTGCACGCGCTGGTAGTCCGCTTCGTGGGTGACGTCGATGCCGTCGAACACGATGCTGCCCTCGGAGGCGCGCAGCGTGCCCGTCAGGATATGGAACAGCGTGGTCTTGCCGGCCCCGTTGGGCCCGATGACCGAATGCACCGTGCCCGGCCGGACCGCCAGGTCCACCCCTTGCAGGGCCTGGAATTTGCCGAAGCGCTTGACGATGCCCCGGGCGCGCAGCAGCGGCCCGTTGTCCGAGGCGGTGCTCATGCGCGTTCCTCCTTGGCGGCCGGCGCGCGCGCTCCGCGCGCCGCGAGCCAGATGCGTTCGCCCAGCCCCCACAGCCCCTTCTGCATGAAAAGGCTTACCGCGATAAGCAGCAGGCCCAGCAGCATGAGCCAGCGCGGCCAGAGCGTGGAAAGCCAGTCCGAGAACAGCACATAGAAGGCCGCCCCCAGCAGCGACGCGAACAGGTTGCCCGTACCGCCGATCACCGTCATGACGAGGATCATTTCGCTGGTGTGGTACTCGATGCTGGACAGCGGCGCGATGCCCGTCATGAGCGCGAGAAAGGCCCCGGCCAGCGCCGTGACCGCGCCCGAGAGGGCAAAGGCCGCGAGCTTGAAGCGGCGCACGTTGTAGCCCACCGCCATGGCGCGCGCCTCGTTGTCGCGGATGGCCAGCAGCGTGCGGCCGAACACCGATTCCGTCACGCGCAGCAGCAGCCAGAACACCGCCACGAAGCACACGGCAACGAAGGCGTAGAACTGCCAGGGCGAGGCCAGCGGCAGTTCGGCCAGGCCGGCCAGCGACAAGGGCGGGCGCGGCACGTCGAGCAGGCCGTTGTCGCCGCCCGTCAGGTCGGGCAGGCTGTAGGCCAGGAAGTAGAACATCTGCGAGAAGGCCAGCGTCAGCATGACGAAGTAGGTGCCGCGCTGGCGGATGGCGAACCAGCCCACGGCGGTCGCGGCCAGCGCGCCCATGGCCACCGCCGCCAGCAGCGCGAGCGGCATCGGCAAGGGCCAGCGCGTGAGCAGCAGGCCCGCCGTGTAGCTGCCCAGCCCGAAGAAAATGCCCTGGCCGAAGGACAGCAGGCCGGTAAAGCCCAGCAGCAGGTTGCAGCCCAGCACCGCGAGGGCGTAGATGAGCACTTCGGTCGCCAGGGACCCGGACTGGATGACCAGGGGCAGGCCGGCCGCCACGGCCACGGCCAGCGTCAGTTGGGCATGCGATTTCAGGCGCTTCATCAGCCTCTCCCCAGCAGTCCGTGCGGACGCAGCAGCAGCACCGCCGCCATCGCGACATAGATCATCAGGCGCGCGCCCTCGGGCCACAGCGTGCTCATCACGCTCTGCACCACGCCGATCAGCAGGCCCCCGGCCAGGGCCCCGCCGAAGCTGCCCATGCCGCCGATCACCACGATGACGAAAGCGATGCCCAGCGCCTCGATGCCCATGAAGGGCTCCACGCCCCGGATGGGCGCGGCCAGCACGCCGGCCAGCGCCGCCGTGGCCGCGCCCAGGGCGAAGATGAGGCTGAACATGCGGAAGACGTTGATGCCCAGCATGGAAACCATTTCCGTGGACTCGCTGCCGGCGCGCACCGCGCTGCCCAGCCGCGTGCCCTCGAGCACGTACCAGAGCGCCAGCGAGAACAGCGCGGTGAAGCCGATGACGAAGAGGCGGTACTTGGGATAGACGAAGCTGCCCCACATGACCACGCCCTGCAGCGAGGCGGGCACGGCGACGTTATCGCCGATAGGCCCCCACATCACGATGACGAGCTCCTGCAGCGCGAGCGCCAGGCCCACCGTGATGAGGATGTGGAACTCGTGCGCCTGCGCATACACGTGGCGCAGCAGCAGCTTCTCGGCGACCCACGCCAGCGCGCCCACCAGGGGCGGCACCAGGAGCAGCGCCAGCCAGAAGTTCAGGCCCCATTGCACCGCCTGGAAACAGAAATAGGCGCCGAGCAGGTAAAAGGCGCCGTGCGCGAAGTTCACGAAGCGCAACAAGCCGAAGACGATGGACAAGCCGACCGCCAGCAGGAAGTACAGCATGCCCACGCCGACGCCATTGACGACCTGGAGCAGATAAACGTTCATAGAAGAGCCGCGTGGGTTCCCGGAAAAATGCGCGGCGGCGCCCGCCGGGCGCCGCGCGGACGCTACAGTTTGCAGCCGGTTTGCGCGGGCGCCAGGAACGACTGCCCGGCATGGACGATCTCGGCGTAGTCGTCCTTGTCTTTCATGGCCTTTTTGGCCTTGCCCTTGAGCAGGTAATAGTTCTTCAGGACCTGGTGGTCTTCCTTGCGCAGGGTTTCGGCGCCGGTCAGGCCGTCGTAGGCCATGCCCTCCATCGCGGCAATGACCTTGGCCGGCTCGGGGCTGCCGGCCTTCTTGATGGCCTCCAGCAGGATGCGGGTGCAGATGTACGAGCCCGCCAGGCTGTAGTTGGGATTCCCGCGGGTTTTGTCGCGCGCCAGGGCGACCAGTTCCTTGTTCAGCGGCGAGTCGATGCCGTGCCAGTACTGCGCGCCGAAATACACGCCCTCGCACAGGTCGGCGCCCAGGCTCTCGAATTGCTCCAGGCCCGAGGCCCAGGCCACCAGTATGGTGCAATTCTGCTTCATGCCGAAGCTCACCGCCTGGCGCAGCGTGTCGGAGGACTGGGAACCGAAGTTGAGGATGAGCAGCACGTCGGGCTTGGCGGCCATGGCATTGGTGAGATAGCCGCTGAACTCCTTCTCCGACAGCGAGTGGTAGCTGTTGCCCACGTGTTCGATGCCTTTTTCCTTGAAGATGTTCTTGGCGGCCGACAACAGGCCCTCGCCGAAGACGTACTGCGGGGTGATGGTGTACCAGCGCCTGGCGTTGGGCAGGCTTTCCAGCAGCGGGCGCACGGTCTGTTCGATGGCGCCAAAGGTGGGCACCGACCAGCGGAAAGTGGCGCGGTTGCAGTCCTTGCCGGTGATCTCGTCGGCGCCGGCCGTGGTAATGAATACGCCGCCGGCGCGCTCGACCTCCTTGCCCATGGCCAGCGACTCCGACGACAGGATGCCGCCCGCAAAGAACTTCACGCCCTTCTGCTGCGAGATTTCCTGGACCTTGCGCACGGCGGTGGCGGGCTTGCCCTCGGTGTCCAGCACCGTATAGGAAAGCGGCTGGCCGAGCACTTTGCCGTATTGCTCCAGCGCGAGCTTCATCCCCAGGTCGGCGTACTTGCCGTTGGCGGCAAACGGGCCCGACATGGGCACGGGGCAGGCAAAGGCGATGCCGCCGGACTGGGCGAAGGCGGAACGCGCGCTCCACAGCGCGCCGGGCAGCGCCGAAAGCGCGGCCATTTTCAAGAGATTGCGGCGATTCAAGTCTTTCTCCCTGGGGGGGCCGCGCTGCGCGGCGTATTCGACAGGGCCCGCGCCGCAGGGGCGGCCGGACCGGCGAGGTCTGCTCCTAGCTCTTTCCGCAACTGCCACAGCTTATATATGGTGACCGCATACCGCTCTCCTATTTATCATGATAAATAGGATTGATATGATGATCCGGTCTGTACAAAGCCACTGTCAATAGCGGGGTCATCAGGTATAACCCGGGGTCTTGGGGAGGCCTCGTCCGCCGGCGCGGGCAACGCGGCGGCCCATGCGCGCGAGTCGAATCGGGAGAAGCGGGATGGAATTCAAGATGCAGGACGCCTTCGAGGGCGAGAGCCTTCCGCAGCCCAAGCGCAGCGACCTGGTGGCCGAGGAGATCAAGCGCCTCATTACGGCGAAGAACCTGCGTCCGGGCGACCGCCTGCCCCGCGAAAGCGAACTGCAGAGCATGTTCTCGGTGAGCAAGAGCACCATGCGCGAAGCCCTGAAGTCGCTGGAGGTGCAGGGGCTGGTGAAAGTCAGCACCGGCCCGGGCGGCGGCGGCAGGGTGGTGGAGGTGCCGCTGCACCGCACCTTCCAGCTCATGCAGAACTACCTGTTTTTCAAGGAAGTGAGCATCGAGGACATCTACCAGGTGCGCAAGCTGCTGGAGCCGGAGCTGGCCGCCAGCGCGGTGCCCCACCTCACGGAGGCGCAGTTCGCGGCGCTGGAGCACAACATCGCGTGCTGCGATCCGGCGGCCGAGCGCATGGAGGATTCGCTGATCCAGCGCCAGGAGGAAATGAGCTTCCATGACATCCTGGCCGCCGCCTGCCCCAACCCGTTCCTGAGATTCAGCTGCGAGATGATCAATGAAATGATCCGGCAGCTCACGGTGTACGACAATGACATGCCGCTGGCTGCCCAGCAGCGCTTCGGCGCGGCCAACACGCAGTTCCACCGCGACATCCTGAAGGCTGCCCGGGCCCGCGACGCCGAAGCCGTGCGCAGGCTCATGGAAGACCACATGCGGGACGCCATGCGCTCGGTGACGCGCATGCACGGCAAGATCGAGGGCCGCCTCATCCTGGATTCGGAAATCTCGCGCCGCGGCCTGGCCCGCAAGGCGCGCCGCGCCGGCCGCGGCAAAGGCGGCTGAAGTCCGGGCGAGCGGCGCGCCGGCGTGCGCGCGCAACATCGGCGCGGGCTTTTCTTGGCAAAACGGACCGGACGCATCGCCCGCTGACGGAACTTTGACACGCCCGTTCAACTCTTATATAAGACATAAGAGTCGGTGGCGCGGCCGGACCGTCTCCCATAGAATGACAAAACGGCCAAAACGCCACAAAATGCCTGCTTTACGCGGACAAACACCACGGAGTCCATCATGCCGCACAACACCCTCGATACTCTCAAGAATTTCAAGATCGGCAATAAGTCCTGTCAGTTCTATTCGCTGCCGGCGCTGGGCAAGGCGCTGGGCGTGGATGTGCAGCGGCTGCCGGTATCCATCCGCATCGTCCTGGAGTCGGTGCTGCGCAACTGCGATGGCAAGAAGGTTACCGAGGAACACGTCCGGCAACTGGCCAACTGGCAGCCCAACGCCAAGCGCGAAGACGAGATTCCCTTCGTGGTGGCCCGCGTCGTGCTGCAGGATTTCACCGGCGTGCCGCTGCTGGCCGACATCGCCGCCATGCGCTCGGTGGCAGACAAGATGGGCAAGAGCCCCAAGAGCATCGAGCCGCTGGTGCCGGTGGACCTGGTGGTGGACCACTCGGTCATGATCGACTACTTCGGCACCAAGAACGCCCTGGACCTCAACATGAAGCTGGAATTCAAGCGCAACCAGGAGCGCTACCAGTTCATGAAATGGGGCATGCAGGCCTTCGACACCTTCGGCGTGGTGCCCCCGGGCTTCGGCATCGTCCACCAGGTGAACCTCGAATACCTGGCCCGCGGCGTGCACTACGACAAGAAGAACAACGTCTATTACCCCGATTCGCTGGTGGGCACCGACAGCCACACCACGATGATCAACGGCATCGGCGTGGTGGGCTGGGGCGTGGGCGGCATCGAGGCCGAGGCCGGCATGCTGGGCCAGCCGGTCTACTTCCTGACGCCCGACGTGGTGGGCGTGGAACTCAAGGGCCAGCTGCGCGGCGGCGTCACCGCCACCGACCTGGTGCTCACCATCACCGAAATGCTGCGCCGCGAAAAAGTGGTGGGCAAGTTCGTGGAATTCTGCGGCGAAGGCACGGCCAGCCTGTCGGTGGCCGAACGCGCCACCATCGGCAACATGGCGCCCGAATACGGCGCCACCATGGGCTTCTTCCCGGTGGACGAGCGCACCATCGACTACTTCCGCGGCACCGGCCGCACCGAGGCCGAGATCGCCGCCTTCGAAGCCTACTTCAAGGCACAGAAGATGTTCGGCGTGCCGCGCGCCTCCGACATCAACTACACCAAGCTGCTGACGCTGGATCTCTCCACCGTCGCGCCCTCGCTGGCCGGCCCCAAGCGTCCCCAGGACCGCATCGAGATCGGCAACGTCAAGAGCACGTTCATCGACCTGTTCTCCAGGCCCATTGCCGAGAACGGCTTCAACCAGCCCGCCGAGAAGCTGGAGCAGACCTTCACCACCAGCGCCGGCACCAAGCTCAAGAACGGCGACATCCTCATCGCGGCCATCACCTCCTGCACCAACACGTCCAACCCCAGCGTGCTGCTGGCGGCCGGCCTGCTGGCCAAGAAGGCGGTGCAAGCCGGCCTCAAGGTGCCCAAGCACATCAAGACCTCGCTGCGCCCGGATCGCGCGTCGTGACCGAATACCTGACCAAGACGGGCCTGCTGCCCTACCTGGAAAAACTGGGCTTCGACGTAGCCGCCTACGGCTGCACCACCTGCATCGGCAACGCCGGCGACCTGTCGCCCGACCTCAACGAAGCCATCATCAACAACAACCTGGTGTGCGCGGCGGTGCTCTCGGGCAACCGCAACTTCGAGGCGCGCATCCACCCGAACATCAAGGCGAACTTCCTGGCCTCGCCGCCGCTGGTCGTGGCCTATGCGCTGGCCGGCACCATCACGCGCGACCTCATGACCGAGCCCGTGGGCAAGGGCAAGAACGGCGACGTCTGGCTGGGCGACATCTGGCCCTCCACCGAAGAAGTCAACGCCCTGCTCAAGTACGCGCTGGATCCCAAGGCCTTCGAGGCCAACTACGGCCAGGTCAAGAGCAACCCGGGCAAGCTCTGGGAGAACATCAAGGGCGTCAAGGGCGACACCTACAACTGGCCCGATTCGACCTACATCGCGGAACCGCCCTTCTTCCAGGATTTCTCCATGACGCCGGGCGCCATGCCCACCGTCAAGGGCGCACGCGCGCTGGGCATCTTCGGCGACTCGGTCACCACCGACCACATCTCGCCGGCCGGCTCCATCAAGGAAACCTCGCCCGCGGGCAAGTGGCTGAAAGAGCATGGCGTCATGAAGGCCGACTTCAACAGCTACGGCTCGCGGCGCGGCAACCACGAGATCATGATGCGCGGCACCTTCGCCAACGTGCGCATCAAGAACCTCATGATTCCGCCGCTGCCCGACGGCAGCCGCTTCGAGGGCGGCGAGACCCTCTTCCAGCCCACGGGCGAACAGATGTCCATCTATGACGCCGCCATGAAGTACGTGGCGCAGGGCACGCCCACCGTGGTCTTCGGCGGCGAAGAGTACGGCACCGGCTCCTCGCGCGACTGGGCGGCCAAGGGCACCCAGCTCCTGGGCGTGAAAGCCGTCATCGCCCGCAGCTTCGAGCGCATCCACCGCAGCAACCTGGTGGGCATGGGCGTGCTGCCCCTGCAGTTCAAGGGCGCGGACAGCGTGCAGTCGCTGGGCATCACGGGCGAGGAAACCTTCGACATCTCGGGCCTGGAAAACGGCATCAAGCCCATGCAGGACGTGACCCTCACGATCACCCGCAAGGACGGCTCCAGGCAGGACGTCACCCTCATGCTGCGCATCGACACGCCCATCGAGGTGGACTACTACGAGCACGGCGGCATCCTGCCTTTCGTGCTGCGCCAGCTACTGGCCGCCTGACCGGCCCGCGCGGGATCCCGGCCCCCGCCCGGCTCCCGCGCCGGCTCCAGCATGCGCAAAGCGCCGCTCCCGCCCAGGCGGAAGCGGCGCTTTGCATTTGGCCGGGCGTTGCTGGCCGGCCCGTATTGGGCCGGCCCAATGCGGGCCGCCGATGCCGGACGGGTCAGTCCGCGAACTGGTAGGCGTCCATGGCCAGCGCAGCGTACGCGACTTCGTCGTTCAAGCGGGTTGCACGCGGACCGCCCGCGCCCAGGGCGACGTAAAACGGCATGAGGTGGTCGTCGTGGGGATGGGCCCGCGCGGCGCCGGGCGCCCTGGCCCGCCAGTCCAGCAGCGCCTGCAGGTTGCCCTCGGCCAGGTTGCGCGCGTACCAATCCTGGAAAGGCGGCACGTAGGCGGCCGGCGGCGCGTCCTGCGGCATGCGCACGTCGCGCAGGTTGTGCGTCAGCGAGCCGGACCCGATGACCAGCACGTCTTCGTCGCGCAGGGGCGCGAGCGCCCGGCCCAGCTCGGCCTGCCCGGCCGCGTCGCGGCCCATGTCCAGCGACAACTGCACCACCGGCACGTCCGCCCCGGGATACAGGTAGCGCAGCGGCACCCAGGCGCCGTGGTCCAGCGGCCGGCGCGGATCGAAATCGGCGCGCAGGCCCTGCTGCGCGAGCAGGTCCCGCACGCGCCCGGCCAGCCCGGGCGAGCCCGGCGCGGCATATTGCAATGTATACAGCTCGGGCGGAAAGCCGCCGAAATCGTGCCAGGCCACTTGCTCGCCGCGCGTGGACAGGGCGAGTCCCTGCCCCATCCAGTGCGGCGACACCACCAGGATGGCGGCCGGCTTGCGGCCCTGCGCGCGGCTCCAGCCCGCCAGGGCCGGGCCGGTCCGGCCGGGCTCGACGGCCAGCATGGGAGATCCGTGCGAAACAAACAACGTGGGCCAGCGCATGGCGCTCTCCTTTCATTCAACAAGGCGGAAATTGTCGCGCTTGCCATTCAAGCAATAAACCACATATTTATCCATAAACTATTGCCGGAATAGGTTTAATATGGCGCGCCACAGCCGCGCGCGCGGGCAGGCAGGCCCTGACTGGCCGCGGGCGTTAAACTAGACCGTTGCACAATCTGAGACGCATCCCGAAGTCATGGCCCGATCCCGCAGTTCGTCCTCTCCCCGCCTAAGCCGCGAAGCCGCCCGCCTGGTTGCCCTTGCCGAGGCCCTGAACCGTTCGGGCAGCCGGGTGGAAGATGTGTACTGGGAAAACCTGCTGGGCGAGGCGATTCCCAAGCTCCTGAAGGCAGGCCAGGACGGCCCGCTGGAGGCGGCGCTGGACCACCTGGCCCAGAAAGACGTGGGCGCCTACGAGGTGCTGATCGAGCAGGCGGAAACCCTGTCCGAGTCCATGAAGCTCGAAAAGAACGGGGTGCGCTACGACCTGCTGCTGCTGGTGGCCCCGATTGCCGCCTGGACCCGTTACGCCATCCCGGCCAACGCCATTCCCGCCCCGGCGCAGCAGGCCATCGTGGCGCAATTGCACGGCCACGTGCTGGCCGCCGACACGCGCGTGGCCATGCTGCCCTGGCTGGTGAGCGTGGACCAGATGCCGCGCACCTTTTCCGAGACCTGGCAATGGCTGCAACGGCTGGGCTCGCACGCGCTGGGCGCGGAAACCGCCAAGCCGGCGCTCAATACCGAGGGGGAAGTCGCCAACATGCTGGCCGACACCCGCTACATCGTGGCGGCCGTGGCCGTGCCGGAAGGCGCACCCATCTTCCGCTGGCAGGAGCGCCCCGGCGAGGCCGACGCCAGCCGCGACGCCTGCCTGCAGCAATGGTCCGCCCAGGTCCAGCCCACCGTGGCCGGCCTGCTGCCGGGCTGCGGGTTCGAGATGCTGCTGCCCGACGCCTACTACGTGAGCAACCGCGAGGCCGACCGGCGCGTGCGCCCGCTGTCGCTGCGCGCCGCCGTGAGCTGGCTCGAAGGCGCCGTCAACCTGGAGCCCTCCCAACTGCGCGCGGTGGTGGCCGGCTGCGGCGAGGAACGCATCGACGAATACCGCATCGGCTTCACGGCCCGCAACAGCAACGACGTGTACTACGGCTGCGTCTGGCCCGTGTACGGGCGCGAGGAAGACCCGCCGGCCGACGAAGGCATGCCCGACGTGGTGGACGACATCGCCGCCCTGCTCAAGGAACTGGGCGTGAGCGAAGTGCGCCGTATTCCCGGCGTGCTGCCGCCCGAATTCTGCGAGGACTGCGGCGCGCCGTACTTCCCCAATCCGCTGGGCGAGCTGGTGCACGCGGAGCTGCCGGAAGACGCCGAAGCCGCCCCCGCCCACTTCCATTAAGAACCGGGGCCCGCTCCCATGAAGGCCGACATCTTCTGCCGGGTGGTCGACAACTACGGCGACATCGGCGTGTGCTGGCGGCTGGCCCGCCGGCTGGCGCACGGCATCGGCTGGCAGGTGCGGCTGTGGGTGGACGACCTGGCGAGCTTCGCGCGCATCCAGCAGGACGTGGATCTGCAGGCCTCGCGGCAAGCCGTGCAAGGCGTGGACATTGTCCGCTGGACCGAAACCCCGGCCGGCGACCTGGCGCCCGGCGACGTGGTCATCGAAACCTTTGCCTGCGATCCGCCCGCCGCTTTCGTGGAAGCCATGAGGCGCTCGCACCCGGTGTGGATCAACCTGGAGTATCTCAGCGCCGAGCCCTGGGTGGAAACCTGCCACGGCCTGCCTTCGCAGCGGCCCGACGGGCTGGTGAAGCATTTTTTCTTTCCCGGCTTCACCGACGCCACCGGCGGGCTGCTGCGCGAACCCGGGCTGTCGGCCGAGCGCGACGCCCTGCAGGCCAGCGCCGGACAGCAGGAAGACTTCCTGCGCGCCCTGGGCATCGCCGAAACCCATCTGGCCGCACGCCGGCAAGGCGGCCGCCTAGCGACGCTTTTCTGCTACCCGCAAGCGCCGCTCGCCGGGCTCGCGCAAGCGCTGGCGGCCGATGCCCGCCCCACCCTGCTG
>NZ_LHSJ01000104.1:0-13188 GCF_001270295.1 Achromobacter sp. DMS1
GGGCCAGCCTGGCCGTGATGGTGGGCGAAGGGTTCCGCGACCCGCGGGTGGCGCTGGAGGCGCTGGCGGCCACGGAAATCGTGGCGGTGGCGGCGGCCGGACATCCGCTGGCGGCGGCGCCGTCCGGCCGGTCCCTGGGCCTGGACGACCTGGCCGATCATCTGCAGATCGTGCAGTCCGATCCCTCGGCGTTGTCGGAGGGGCGCGACTTCGGCGTGCTGTCGCCCCAGACCTGCCGCGTCAATACGCAGGACGCCAAACACGCCATGATCCTCGCCGGCCTGGGCTGGGGGCGTCTGCCTGTCTGGCTGGTCGAGCGCGACCTGCGCGAAGGGCGGCTGGTGCCGCTGCCCACCGCTGCCCTGGGCCGGGAGGCGCGGGTGGCTTACGAGGCCTACCTCGCGCACCGCGTCGACCAGCCGCTGGGGCCGGCCGCGCAGGCGTTCCGCGAAATCCTCGCCGCCATCGCGCGCGTCGCGTGAAGAGGGCCTTGCCGCCGCGCCGCCCCGAGGTAAAAAAAGCCGCCAATGCTGGCGGCCCAAGTACAACAAGAGGAGGGGGTATTCACATTATTGTGATGGGGCGGTGTTCATTGGCCATAGACGCCCTGGAAGGGCATGTCGTTGGGCTCGACGTTGGATACCTGGCCGGCGGCCTTGGCGGCGGCCAGTTCGGCGCGGACCTGGGCGCGGGTCTTGCCCGATTCCACGGCGCCGTAGACGCCCTGGAAGGGCATGTCGTTGGGCTCGACGTTGGACACCTGGCCGGCAGCCTTGGCGGCGGCCAGTTCGGCCTGGACCTGGGCGCGGGCCGGGCCGTCGTAGGCGGCGCCGTACACGCCCTGGAAGGGGATGTTGTTGGGTTCGATGTTCTGCGAAGCGTAGGCGCCGGAGCTGATGGCGGCCAGGGACAACATCAGAGCAGTAGCAAGCGTCTTCATGATAAACCTCCGATTTCAAGAGCTTTGGGAGCGAATCCGGCGGCCTGTCCGTCGTGGTTCGTTGCTGTATCCCGATGCGAATAGTGTGCGCTCTTGGGAGGTAGGTATAAACCCTTATATCCGTAAAAGATATTTTCACTATTGGGATAATAATGAATATATCCGTTTTTTTTGCCGTGTATGGAATCAAAATGGCGTGAGATAGCCCGCGCAGCCGGCGCGCCGTGCGGGGCGTTCAGTAATGCGGGGGAATCTCGTCGCGCAGGCTGCGAAATGCCGGGGCGTTTTCCGGCCCCTGGCGGCGCAGCTCGGCCAGCTCGCGCGCCAGCAGCTCGATCTGCTGCTGCTGGCGCGCGATGACCTGGTTCAGGTGGTCGAGCAGGTCGTCGGCAAAGCTCGCCTTGATTTCCAGCTCGGTGAGGCGGCGTTCAATGTCTTGCGATGGGTTCATGCGCGCTATTAGAACGCAATCCCGGCGCGGCCGCCGCAAGGCAGTATGATCCAGGCCGTCCCCGGTTCCGGGACACCATTATGCCGAGGAAGAAACCATGAGCGATAACGAGGTCAGCATAAGCCGCCTCGATGGCGTCGCGGCGGCCGCCAGCGTGCAGGAGCTGGCCGATGTGCTGATCGACTGCGTGGAAGGCGGAGCTTCCGTGAGCTTCATGCTGCCCCTGGCGCGGCCTGCCGCCGTGGCGTTCTGGACGTCGGTGGCGCAGGGCGTGGCGCGCGGCGAGCGCATCCTGCTCGTGGCGCGCCTGGAGGGGCGCATCGTCGGCACCGTGCAGTTGGTGACGGCCCAGCCCGAGAACCAGCCGCACCGGGCCGACGTGGCCAAGATGCTGGTCTGCCGCTCGGCCCGGCGCCGGGGCATCGGGCCAGCGCCTGGCTGCAGGCCGTGGACGAGGCCGCGCGGGCCGAGGGCAAGACCGTGCTGGTGCTGGACACCGTAACGGGCGGAGACGCCGAGCGGCTCTATGCGCGCTGCGGCTGGCTGCGCGTGGGCGTGGTGCCCAACTATGCGCTGATGCCGGACGGCGCGCTTTGCGCCACGACCTACTTCCACAAGCAGCTGGGCGGCGCGCCGGCCTGAAGCGGGGGCGTCAGGCCGTGGGCAGCGCCACGCCGAGGGCGGCGAACAGGCCGCCGCATACTTTGTTGAAGCGCCGGCCGGCGCGTTCCAGCCAGGGCCGCACGCGATGCGCCAGCCGGGCCAGGCCATACTCCACCGCGAATTCGATGCCGGCGAAGGTGGCCGCCATGACCGCGAACTGCGTGAGCAGGCTGCGCGCCGGATCGATGAACTGCGGCAGGAAGGCGCCGTAGAAAAGCAGCGCCTTGGGGTTGGAGATGGCGGAGAGAAAGCCCTGGCCGAACATGCGCGTGCCGCGCAGCGCGGGCGCGCCGGCCGGAGGCCGCAGCGTGACGCCCGGGGCGCGCCAGAGCTGCACGCCCAGGTAGATCAGGTAGGCGCCGCCGGCCCACTTGAGCGCCGTGAGGGCCGGCGCCCAGGCCTTGAGCAGGGCGCCGATGCCGAGCATGGAAAGCGCGATCAGCGCGACGAAACCGGCGGCGCCCCCCGCGATGGTGCACAGCGCCCTGCGGTGTCCGTGCAGCGCGCCGTGGGTCAGCGCGAGCAGCGTATTGGGGCCGGGCGTGAGCGACAGGCCGGTGACGGCGAGCAGATAGAGCAGCCAGGTGTGCAGGGCCATGGGGAAATTCCGCGGATCGAAGGATGGGGGAAGTATACGTTTGCCGGCCCGTTTCCCTTGCGGGCGCGCCGCGCCCGCGGGCAGGCAAAAGAAAAACGGGCGCCAGCGGCGCCCGTTTTTTCGTGCAGCGTCGGAACAGGAGCCTTACATCGAATGGCCCATGTTGACGTTCATGTTGTACAGCACCCAGGCCGACCCCCCCACGATGATGAAGATGATCAGCGCGGTGAAGACGAAGGTCGAAAGGTTGTCGCGCGAGGACTTGGAGCCCATGTGCAGGAAGTAGACCAGCTGCACCAGAAGCTGGGCCACGCACAGCGCCACCACGCCGATGACGACGGTGGCGCGCGGCAGCGCGCCGCTCATCACCAGGCCGAAGGAGCCGAAGGTGAGGATGAGCGAGAGCGCAAAGCCCACGATGTAGGACTTCAGGGTGCCGTGGTCGGCGGCGTGCTCGTCATGGCCGCTGGCGGCCGCGGAATGGTGCGACATCAGATGGCTCCCATGAGATAGACGAAGGTGAAGACGCAGATCCAGACGATGTCCAGGAAGTGCCAGAACAGGCTCAGACCAGGGGCTGCGCTTCGACAAAATGGTGCTCAATGACGTCGGCCCCCGGCTGGAGGCGCGTGCGCTGGTCCGCATCGGCGGCTACGTGGGCCAGCCCGGCGAGTTCGATTCCCTGGAACAGGCGATCGCCGCGATGCGCGCCGCTTCCGAGACGTTCGGCCCCCACACCGACGCACAATGGCGCGAGCTGGGCCGGCACGTCTACGTGGAGCGCGGCGGCAAGTGGGTCAAGCACTACGACCTGGCGTTGGCCAGGCCCATCGCGGCGCAGAGCGCGCAGGCGCTTTCCGCGGGCGAGCAGATACTGTGGCGCGCCTACGATGCGCTGGACTGCCCCATTCTCATCGTGCGGGGGGCGCAGTCCGACCTGCTGTCGCGCGAGACGGTCGAGGACATGCTCAAGCGCAACCCGGGCGCGCGGGTGCACGAGGTCGACGGCGTGGGCCACGCGCCCACGCTCATGGACCCGGCCCAGGTCGGGCCGGTGGCGGCTTTCCTGCTCGAAGACTGAGAGGCGGCCGCGCTATCCACGCCGCCGGAGCTTCTCTACAATAGCCTCATGAAAAGCGCTGGCCCCAATGTCGACCTGCATTGCCATTCCACCGTCTCGGACGGCGCGCTCGCGCCGCGCGAGGTGGCGCTGCGCGCGCACGCCAATGGCGTGGACGTCTGGGCCCTCACCGACCACGACGAGGTCGGCGGCCTGGCCGAGGCGGCCAAGGCCGCGCGCGAAGTCGACATGCGCTTCGTGCCCGGCGTCGAAATCTCCGTGACCTGGGCCGGCCACACGGTGCACATCGTGGGCCTGCGATTCGACCCTTCCAACACCGCGCTCGTCGAAGGCCTGCGCAAGACGCGCGCCGGCCGCGCCGACCGCGCCCGCCGCATGGGCGAGCGCCTGGCCGGCATGGGCATGCCGGGCGCGTACGAGGGCGCCTTGCCGTTCGCGGGCAACCCCGAGCTCATCAGCCGCACGCATTTCGCCCGCTACCTGGTCGAGGCCGGCTACTGCCCCGACGTGCAGACGGTTTTCAACAAGTTCCTGGGCGACGATTGCCCGGGCCACGTGCCCATGCAATGGGCTACCCTGGCCGAGGCCGTGGGCTGGATACGCGGCGCCGGCGGCATGGCCGTCATCGCCCATCCAGGCCGCTACAAGTACACGCCTCTCCAGTTCGCCGCCCTGTTCGACGAATTCCTCGACCTGGGCGGGGAGGGCATCGAAGTCACCACCGGCAGCCATACGCCCGAAGACGCCCGCCGCTACGCGGATGTGGCGCGCCGCTACGGTTTTCTGGCCTCGCGCGGATCCGACTTTCACAGTCCCACCGAAAGCCGCGCCGATCTCGGCCGCCTGCCGCCGCTGCCGCCCGATCTCAAGCCCGTCTGGCAAGACTGGCTATAGGACCGCGGCGCCGGGTCGCCACGCCGCTTTTTTGCTTGCGCAGCCCGCTGCGCCCACCGTCCGAATCATGAACAAAGCCTTTGTCAAAGAATCCGACCGCGAGGACGACGACGACCTGCCGCAGGCCCAGGCGCTGCCGGCGGGCACCAAGAACTACATGACGCCCGAGGGCTACGAAAAGCTGCGCGGCGAACTGGCGCGCCTCATGAACGTAGAGCGCCCGGCCGTGGTGCAAGTGGTGTCGTGGGCCGCCTCCAACGGCGACCGCTCGGAAAACGGCGACTACCTCTACGGCAAGAAGCGCCTGCGCGAAATCGACCGCCGCATGCGTTTCCTCACCAAGCGCCTGGATATCGCCGAGGTGGTCGATCCGGCGCTGCAGCCCAACCGCGACCAGGTTTTCTTCGGCGCCACCGTGCTGTACTCGGACAAGGCGGGCGAGGAGCACACCGTCACCATCGTGGGCGTGGACGAGGCCGAGCCGCTGGCGGGCCGGATCAGTTGGATTTCCCCCGTGGCGCGCGCGCTGCTCAAGGCCAGGGAAGGCGACACCGTGGTGCTGCGCACCCCGGGCGGCGTGGAGGAGCTGGACATCCTGGAAGTGCGCTACCCCGAGCGCATGTGATGACGCCCGCCGCCGGGCGCGAAGCGCAATGAAATAGATGTCCCGACGCCGCGTCCGCTGTGCGGGCCTGCCGCCCCGCGGGGGCGCTTTTGCCTTGGGGCAGCCCGGCGGTAAGAAAGGTAACGGGCGCCGGCTTGTGGCCGGCGCCCGTCATGGAGGGCGGGATCTGGCGTCCCTGCCCGGCGTGGCGGCTTGCGCCGCCGTTCCCCTGGGGCTTGCTGCTTGTCGGTTCGGGGTCCGCCTACTGCCTTACTGCTTGCGGGCGGCGATGGCTTTCTCGGCCTTGCTGACCAGGTCCTCGCCGATCTGTTTCTTCCACTTGTCGTAGACCGGCTTGGTCGCGGCCACGAATGCCTCGTGATCGGCCTTGGAGAGTTCGGTCACGGTGACGCCGTGGCCGGCGATTTCCTTGAGCAGCGACGGATCTTCCGGCGTTACGCCCTTGCGCGCGATCACGATCTCCTGCTTGCCGGCGTCCAGCGCGGCCTGGCGGACGATTTCGCGGTCTTTCTCGGACCACGAATTCCACACTTCGCGGTTCACCACGAAGATGAGCGGATCGGCCACGTAGTTCCAGAGCGTCAGGTATTTCTGGCCCACAGTGTAGAGCTTGGATCCGGTGTAGATCGACAGGGGGTTTTCCTGGCCGTCGACCGCGCCGCTGGCCAGCGCGGGCTGCGCGTCGGCCCAGCTCATCTGGGTGGGGTTGGCGCCCAGCGCGGTGAAGGTGTCGATGTACAGCGGCGAGCCCACCACGCGCAGCTTCAGGCCCTTCATGTCTTCGGGCCGCTTGATCTCGTGCTTGGAGTTGCTGAGCTGCCGGTAGCCGTTTTCGCCCCAGGCCAGCGGCACCACGCCGGCCTTCTCGATGTACTTGAACATTTCCTTGCCCACTTCGCCTTGCACCAGCGAGTCGATGGCGGCGTAGTCCGGCATCAGGAAGGGCAGGGAGAACAGGTTGAGCTGCTTGACCTGCGGCGACCAGTTGATCGTGGAGCCCACGGCCATGTCGATCACGCCCTGGCGGATGGCGGTGAATTCGCGGGTCTGGTCGCCCTGCACCAGCGAGGTGCCGGGGTAGACCTTGATGTTGATGCGGCCGTCGGTGCGCTCGCGCACCAGCTTGGACCAGATCTCGGCGCCCTGGCCCCACGGGAACGAGGTGCCGACGACGATGGACAGCTTGTATTCGGACTTGTAGTTTTGCGCCTGGGCCGGAGCCGTGGCGGCGAAGGCGGCGCACAGCGCGGCGCCGATCAGGGTGCGGAATTTCATGGCAGGTCTCCTCTTTGCAGTCTGTAGTCGTAATAGGACGGGCATGGGTTCAATAGCCCAGCTTGTGCGGCAGCCACAGCGCCAGTTGCGGAAAAGCCAGCACCGCGACCAGCACCAGGAACATCGCGCCCAGCAGCCAGACCACCCAGCGCACGGTGGCTTCCATGGGTACGCGGGCGATGCGGCAGGACACCATCAGGTTCACGGCCAGCGGCGGCGTGAACTGTCCCAGCGCCACCTTCAGAGTGAGAATCACGCCGAACCATACCGGATCCCAGCCATACGCATTGGCGATGGGCGTGAGCAGCGGCACGAAGATCAGGAAGATCGAAATGCCGTCCAGGAACATGCCCACCGTCATCAGCAGCAGGATCAGCAGCGCCAGCACGCCCCATTCGCCCAGGCCCGAATTCACGATGGCGTGGGTAATGGGATCGATCACGCTGAGCGTGGACAGCGCCCAGGCGAAAATGCCGGCCAGCGTCACCACCATCATGATGACGGCCGACAGCTCGGCCGCCTCGCGCAGGATCACGAACAGATCGCGGATCTTGATGGTGCGGTGGATGCACATCCCCACGAAGAGGCCATAGAACACCGCCACCACCGCGGCCTCGGTGGGCGTGAACCAGCCCAGCCGCATGCCGCCCAGAATGAGCACGGGCGCGGCCAGGCCCCAGGACGCCTCGCGCAGGCTGCGCCAGAAAGGCGGGCGGGGAAGGTGGGCCTCCAGCGCACCCATCCTGTGCTTGCGCGACAGCCATACGGCCGGCACGATGAGCGCGATGCCGGCCAGCACGCCGGGCACCATCCCCGCGGCGAACAGCGCGGGCACCGAAGCCGCCGGCACCAGCACCGAATAGATGATGAACGCTACCGACGGCGGGATCAGGATGTCGGTGGCGGCGCCCGCGGCCACTACCGAGGCCGAGAACGCGCCGGGGTAGCCGGCGCGCGACATGGCGGAGATCATCACCGCGCCCACCGCGGCCGCGCAGGCCGGGCCCGAGCCCGAGATGCCGCCCAAGAACATCGCCACCGCGATCGACACCAGGGGCAGCATGCCCGGACCGCGCCCGACGATGGCAATGGCGAAATCCACCAGCCGCTTGGCCACGCCCGAGCGGTCGAAGATCGAGCCCACCAGCACGAACATGGGAATCGCCAGCAGCGGATACTTGGCCAGGCCCGCGTAAAAATTCTGCGGCACCGTCAGCAGCCCATACCAGGGCGTGTCCAGGTTGGACAGCACGATGGCCACCGTGCCGCCGATGCCCAGCGCCACGCCCACCGGCACGCCGATGAGCATGAGCAGGATGAAGACCGCGAAAAGCAGGGTGGCGATCATTGGCCGCCCCTTGCCAGGCGGCGCAGGGTGCCCAGCGTGCGCAGCGAAATCGCCGCCGCCATCACGGGCAGCCAGATCGAATACCACCAGGTCGGCACGCCGATGGCGGGCGAGGTTTCCTCGTAGGTGAACTCGTCCATCACCAGCTTCACCGACAGCACGGTGAGCAGCGCAAAGAACAGCAGCACGAAGCCGTTGGCCCACAGCGCCATGATGCGCTGGCGGCGCGCGGAGCCGGAGTCGGCCAGGATCTCGATGCGGATGTGGTGATTGCGCACGAAGGCCATGCTGCCGCCCGCCATGGTGAGCACGATCAGCAGGAACACGGAAATCTCTTCCGTCCAGGCGAACGACTGGTCGGTGAAGTACCGCACCAGCACGTTCAGGAAGGTAATGACGGCCAGGAGGCCCAGCACGCCCACGGCCAGCCAGTCTTCGATGGCCAGCGGCACTTTTACTTCGGGGTCGGTCTCGGGAGGGATGATCGGTTCGACGGGCTCGTCGGGAGCTTCGGGGCGGGACATGAGGGTTGCAGCCAGCGCGCCGCGGCGCGGTTTGTCTCTTTTTAATAGGGTCGCTGCATCCTACCGTCGCCCGCCGGGCGCGTTAGTTCGTGTTTTCCCGTGTTTCGCGCCGGGCGCAACATGTTGCGTTGCCGCAAGACGGTGGCTCTCGGGCGGGTTGCCGGGATTAAAACAACCCCATCGCACTGGTAAATGCGGCATTGTTGCGTCGCAATATCGAACTGGCGGCGCGGCGGAATTCTTTTGTAACAGAACCCCGGGGCATCCCGCCGGGCCCTCGGCAAATACGAATCCGGGAAAACCCCTGAACGGGTAAAATCTTTGTTTTGCACCCATCCCATTACGGCGCCCGCATCGTGTCCCTAGTTCAGCATCTGCCCGGTTCCTCCGTCCTGTCCTCCTTCCGCCGCGAGCGCCTGCTGGCGCAACTGAAGGGAGCCGGCCTGCCGGTGGCCGACATTTCCGCCCGCTACGAGCACTTCGTCCATACCGACGCCGCCCTGTCGGCCGAGGAGCAGCAGCGGCTCGTCCAGTTGCTGGACTACGGCACGCCCTCCGAGGCCGGGCAGCCTTCGGCCAAGAGCCTGGCCCTGCTCGTCATTCCGCGCCTGGGCACGATTTCCCCCTGGGCCAGCAAGGCCACCGACATCGCCCACAACTGCGGGCTGTCGGCGGTGCGCCGCATCGAGCGCGGCGTGCGCTACCTGCTCACCCCCGAGCGCGGCCTGCTGGGCGCCAGGTCCTTTGACGCCGACATGCTGGCCCGCGCGGCCGCCTGCCTGCACGACCGCATGACCGAAACCGTGGTCGACGCCGGTTTCGATGGCCGCGCGCTGTTCGAGCCGCTGGCGGGCAAGCCCATGCGCACCGTCGACGTGCAGTCGCGCGGCGCGCAGGCGCTCGAGGAAGCCAACACCGCCCTGGGCCTGGCCCTGTCCGACGACGAAATCGAATACCTCGCCAAGTCCTTCGGCGATCTGGGGCGCAATCCCACCGACGTCGAGCTCATGATGTTCGCGCAGGCCAACAGCGAGCACTGCCGCCACAAGATCTTCAACGCCCAGTGGGTCATCGACGGCCAGGAGCAGCCCGACACGCTGTTCGGCATGATCCGCGCCACCCACAAGGCGCAGCCGGCCGGCACCGTGGTGGCCTATTCCGACAACGCCGCCATCATGGAAGGCGGCGCGGCCCAGCGCTTCCAGGCCGGGGTGCCGGGCGTGGCGGGCGAGGGCGCCGAGGCCGCCCGCTACGTGCGTCGCGACACCGTCGTCCATACCCTCATGAAGGTGGAAACCCACAACCATCCCACCGCCATCGCGCCGTTTCCGGGCGCTTCCACCGGCGCCGGCGGCGAAATCCGCGACGAGGGCGCCACCGGCCGCGGCTCCAAGCCCAAGGCCGGCCTTACCGGCTTCACCGTCTCGCATCTGCGCTTCGACGACGCCCTCCAGCCCTGGGAGGCCGACCACCACGGTCTGCCGGAGCGCATCGCCTCGCCGCTGTCCATCATGATCGACGGCCCCATCGGCGGCGCGGCCTTCAACAACGAATTCGGCCGGCCGAACCTGCTAGGCTATTTCCGCACCTTCGAACAGACCGCCGGGGGCGTGCGCTGGGGCTACCACAAGCCCATCATGATCGCCGGCGGCCTGGGCAGCATCGACGCCGGCCTCACGCGCAAGGAGATCATTCCGCCGGGCGCGCTGCTGATCCAGCTCGGCGGCCCGGGCTTTCGCATCGGCATGGGCGGGGGCGCGGCCTCCAGCATCAGCATGGGCAGCAACTCCGCCGAACTCGACTTCGACTCCGTCCAGCGCGGCAACCCCGAAATCGAACGCCGCGCCCAGGAGGTCATCGACCGCTGCTGGCAGCAGGGCGAGCGCAACCCCATCCTGGCCATCCACGACGTGGGCGCGGGCGGGCTGTCCAACGCCTTTCCCGAGCTCGTCAACGACGCGGGCCGCGGCGCCGTGTTCGACCTGAAGCGCGTGCCGCTCGAAGAATCGGGCCTGTCGCCCGCCGAAATCTGGAGCAACGAGTCGCAGGAGCGCTACGTCCTCTCCATCTTGCCGCAAGACCTGGAACGCTTCGACGCCATCGCGCGCCGCGAGCGCTGTCCGTATGCCGTGGTCGGCGTGGCCACCGAAGAGCGCCAGTTGCGCGTGGTGGACGGCGAAGGGCTGCCGGGCCTGGACGACGTCCGACCGCAGGGCGAGAGCGAAGTGCGCCCGGTGGACGTGCCCATCGACGTCATCCTGGGCAAGCCGCCCCGCATGACGCGCGACGTCCGGCGCCTGCCCGGCGTGTCCGGCCCCCTGGACCTCGCCGGCATCGACCTCACCGAAGCCGCGTACCGCGTGCTGCGCCATCCCGCGGTGGCCAACAAGACCTTCCTCATCACCATCGGCGACCGCACCGTGGGCGGCCTTTCCAGCCGCGACCAGATGGTCGGCCCGTGGCAGGTGCCGGTGGCCGACTGCGCCGTCACCCTGGCCGACTACGAAGGGTTCCGCGGCGAAGCCATGGCCATGGGCGAGCGCACGCCCATCGCCATGCTCGAGGCCCCTGGCGCTGGCGCAGCACCTTGAGCACGGCATGGGCGCCGTTGTCGAACACTTCGTCGACCACGCCGACGAGCACGGGATCGCCCTCGGCATCGCTCCAGAGCGAGCAGCCGATCAGGTCGACCCAGTAGTATTCGTCTTCCTCGGGAGCCGGGAAGGCGCCGCGCGAAGCCTGCACAAGCAGGCCGCGCAAGGCTTCTGCCTGGTTGCGATCGGACACGCCCTCGAGCTGGGCGACCACGGTGGCGCCCTGCGAGCGGGCCTGCAAGACCTTGTAGGACACCGGCGCAGAAACGACCGCGCCCCGCGCCAATTCAGGCACAGGGCGAGTCAGCCACCAGTGGGAGGCGGTGCGCAACACTTCGGCCTGGGCCGAATGCGGCTGCACCTTCACCCAGCCCCTGATACCGTAGGCCGCGGTGACGCGGCCCAGTTCAACCAAGTCCGCGGGCGCCGCGCCGGAAGTAGCGGCATCAGACATGTATTGCGCGTATCGGCAAGAATGAAGCGGAAATCGGGCAATGCCAGGCACGGGGCCGGGCAAGGCGCCCTCAGACCGCGCTTGGGTCGCGACCGGGCCGCAATCAGGCCGCGGCCGAAACCTTGGCCGAGTATTCCTTGACCAGACGCTCGACGGCGGGCGAGAGCTGAGCGCCGTTGCTGGTCCAGTGCTGCACGCGGTCCAGCGAGATGCGCAGGTTTTCAGCGCCTTCGTTGCCGACGGGGTTGTAGAAACCCACGCGCTCGATGAAACGGCCATCGCGACGGTTGCGCGAATCGGTGGCCACCAGGTTGTAGAACGGACGCTTCTTGGACCCACCGCGGGCCAGGCGAATCACCACCATAGGTAATCCCTTGAATTAGTTGTGAAAAACGGGAAATTCTAGCATCTAAACCAGACTGCTGGCAAATGGCGGCGCCGAATGTCTGTCCGTGACGCGATTTGCACGCCGCAAACCCGCGCCGCGCCGGGGCGGCTGGCGCCCGGAGGGCGGGTTTTCCGTGCGCGGACCGGCTTCGGAACCTGCTTTGCCGCCAACGAAGCGGCTGCAAAAACCGCCACAGCCGGATATTCTACAAATTCAGGCCGTTGCGTGGGAGCGCGATGCCGCGACGCCCCCTGAAATGCGTGTTTCCTCCGTGCACGGGCTCCGGGGGTTGTCCGTGGCGCCCCGCTTTCCCTTCCCTGACCGATGGGAGCAACACCATGAAGAAAAAGCAATCCGGTTTCACGCGACTGGCCCGGTTGTCGCTGCCCGCCCTGCTGGCGGGCGCGCTGGCCGCGCCGCTGCCGCGGCGGCCCGCGTCGTGGGGGCGGCCCTGACCTCCGCCACGGGCAAGGTCACCGCGGTGGACCCCGCCACCCGCACGATCACACTGCAGGGCGAGCGAGGCAATACGATAGACGTCCAGGCCGGCCCCGACATCCGCAACTTCCGGCAGATTCAGGTCGGCGACACGCTCAGCCTCGATTACTACGAATCCGTGGCCGTGGACGTGCGGCCGGCGGGCTCGGGCGCGACGGGCATAAGCGCGCAGACCGGCGCGTCCCGCAGCGCCCCCGGCGACAAACCCGGCGCAGCGGTAGGCCGGCAGACCACCATCACGGCGGAAATCTGGCATCTCAACAAGAGCGCCAACCTCGTCACCCTCAAGGGTCCGCAAGGCGGGATGCGCACCATCCAGGTCAAGGACCCCGCGCTGCAGGATAGGCTGCAGCAGCTCAAGGAAGGCGACCTGGTGGACTTCACCATCACGCAGGCCGTGGCGGCGGCCATCCACAAATGATCCAGGACGCGCGCGTCGCATGCAAAAGGCCGGATCGCTCCGGCCTTTTCCTGACCCGCGCGGCGCCGGCACGCGCGCTAGCGCCGCCGCAGATAATGCACGGCGCTCGAACCGCTTTCGAGCTGGGCCACCAGCTCGTTGCCCGTCTGGCGCGAGAACGCCTGGAAATCGCGGACGGCGTTGCGGTCGGTGGTGACGACGCGCAGCACCTGTCCGCTCCGCATCTGCGCAAGCGCCTTCTTGGCGCGCAGGATGGGCAGCGGGCAGGCCAGCCCGCTGGCGTCGACCTCCTGCTCGAAGGCAGGCGCCTCGGCGCCGCCCGGCGTGGCGCTGTGCTGCGTATCCATCAGAGGCGCTCGTCCACCCATTTCCGGACGCTGGCGATGGCCGCCGGCAAGGCGGCCACGTCGGTGCCGCCGCCCATGGCCATGTCC
>NZ_LHSJ01000105.1:0-12500 GCF_001270295.1 Achromobacter sp. DMS1
ACGTCCATCCTCTTTACCTCGATTTCCAGCGTCCGGGCGCACCATCAGCGCGGCACCATACGCTGGGGCATCGTGGCGGCCATGGCGCCGGGCATCATCGTCGGCGGCCTGCTGTCGGGCGGCGCGGTGTTTGCCGCGCTCAACACGCTCTGGCTGTCGCTGTTCTTCGCGCTCTTCGTCGGTTATTCGGGCTGGAACATGCTGCGCAACAAGAAGCCCAAGCCCAGCCGCCAGATGCCGGGAGTGGTGGGCACCTCGGCGGCGGGCGCCGGCATCGGCTTCTTGTCGGGGCTGGTGGGCGCCGGCGGCGGCTTCCTGTCCGTGCCCTTCATGGTCTGGTGCAACGTGGCCCTGCACAATGCCGTGTCCACCTCCGCCGCCCTGGGTTTTCCCATCGCGCTGGCCAACAGCGTGGGGTATGTGGTGTCCGGCCTGTCCGAAGGCGCGTCGCAGCCCGGCATGATCGGGTTCATTTACTGGCCGGCGCTGGTGGCGCTGGTGTGCACCAGCGTGCTGACCGCGCCGCTGGGCGCGCGCATGGCGCACCGCCTGCCGGTGGCCACGCTCAAGCGGGTCTTCGCCTGCCTGCTGTTCGCGCTGGCGCTACATGCTGGTCAAGGCCTGGCAGACCTACGCGGCGGGCTGAGCCCCGCCGGCGCGAACGAAACGCGCCTGGAGGCGGCGTTTTCGCTGGGGCGCGAGGCGCGGGGAGCGCGCGTCCCTCAGGCCGTCCGGGGCACGGTGTCGATGAACGACTGGCGCTGCGAAAGCTTTTCGAACAGGCGGGTGAGGTTCTCGTGGCGGGAGCGCCAGCCGAGATCGGCGAAGCGCAGGTCGAGGTAGCCCAGGGCGCAGCCCACGGCGATATCGGCCAGGCTGTAGTTGATGCCCATGCAGTAGGCGTTTTCGCCCAGGCTCTTGTTCATGGCGTCGAGGCTGGCGTGGATCTTGCCGTACTGGCGGGCGATCCATTCGGGGCTGCGCTGCGACTCGGGACGCTGGTTTTCCTTGACGACCGTGACACAGGCGTCCAGCACGCCGTCGGCGATGGCCTCCCAGCACTTCACGCCGCGCGGTCGCGGCCGGGCTGCGGAATGAGGCGGGCAACCGGGGACAGGGTGTCGAGATACTCGACGATGACGCGCGAATCGAACAGGGCTCCGCCGTCTTCCATGACCAGGCACGGCACCTTGCCCAGCGGGTTGTACGTTTGGATCTGCGTGTCGGCGGACCAGACGTTTTCGAGTTCGAGCCGGTAGTCCAGCTTTTTCTCGGCCATGACGATACGCACTTTGCGCACGTAAGGACTGGTAAGCGAGCCGATCAGTTTCATGGAGTCACAAGCGGAGTCGGAAAGCGGCCGAAGTATAGCAGGCTGCATGGCGGCCCCGCCGTCGCAAGCCTGCGGTTTAGCCAGTTTGCCACAATGTGGGGCCCCCCCGGATGATAAAATCGTCGGGTTTTCCCCGTCCGACGGCCTTTTCCCTCCAGACCCCCCTTCCAGACCCATGCAGATCGCCAACCAGCTCAGCCAACTCAACGCTCTTTCGCCACTGGATGGCCGCTACGCTTCCCGCGGCGACGCGCTGCGCGGCCTGCTGTCGGAGGCGGGCTTCATGGCGCACCGCGTCGAGGTCGAGGTGGCCTGGCTCATCGCGCTTTCCGACGCCGGCCTGCCCGAGCTGCCGCCCTTCGGCGGCCGCCCGCAAGCACCTGCTCTCGCTGGTCCAGCATTTCTCCGAGGCCGACGCGGCCCGCATCAAGGAAATCGAGCGCGTCACGAACCACGACGTGAAAGCCGTGGAATACTGGCTCAAGGAAAAAGTGGCCGACGACGCCGAACTGGCCCGCGCCGCCGAGTTCATCCATTTCGCCTGCACCTCCGAAGACATCAACAATACCTCGCACGCGCTCATGCTGACGCGCGCGCGCGACCGGGTGCTGGTGCCGCGCCTGCGCGAAATCGCCGCCAAGCTCACCGAAATGGCCGCGGCGCATGCCGACCAGCCCATGCTGTCGCGCACCCACGGCCAGCCGGCCAGCCCCACCACCCTGGGCAAGGAGTTCGCCAACGTGGCCGCGCGCCTGGATCGCGCCATCGCGGCCGTGGCGGCCGTCGAGCCGCTGGCCAAGCTCAACGGCGCCACCGGCAACTACAACGCCCATCTCTCGGCCTATCCCGAGATCGACTGGCCCGCTTTCAGCCAGCGCGTGCTGGCCGGCCTGGGCCTGACGCAGAACCGCCACACCATCCAGATCGAGCCGCATGACTGGATGTCCGCGCTGTTCGACGCGGTGGCGCGCGCCAACATCATCATCCTGGACCTGGATCGCGATATCTGGGGCTACGTCTCGCTGGGCTACTTCAAGCAACGGCTCAAGGAAGGCGAGGTGGGCTCCTCCACCCCTGCCGGAATCCTCCGATCCCCAGGACCGCCATTTCGACGGCTCCGCCCAGCTCCTGGGCGCACTTGCCCTGGGCGGCCTGGCTTACGCCGCCATCCAGTCCCACACCTCGCCCGCCGCCGCCCTCGCCGCATTCCTGATCGCCCTCGCCTCGCTCGCCCTCTTCCTCCGCGAAGAAAAGCGCCGCGGCTCCGCCGCCCTCGTTCCCCTCGGCCTCTTCCGCTCCCGCCCCTTTTGCGGCGCCTGCGGCGCCACCGCCGGCATGACCTTCGGCATGTACGGCGCCCTCTTCCTGCTCCCCCTCGCCTGGCAAGTCGCCGGCCGCTTCGACGCGGTGCAGACCGGCCTCGCCCTCATGCCCATGGCGCTCGTCTTCGTCACCGTCTCCCCCTGCTCCGCCGCCGTCGCCGCGCGATACGGCTCGCGCGTCGCCGCCGCCGGCGGACTCGCCATCATCGGCACGGGCCTCCTGCTGATCGGCGCCAGCGCACACCTCGCCTCCGTGCTGCCCGCAGGGTTCGGGCTGGCCCTCACCGGCCTGGGCATGGGCCTGGCCACCGGCCCCCTCATGGGTGCCGCCATCGGCGCCGTTCCCGCCGCACGCGCCGGCACCGCCAGCGCCCTCATCAACGTCGCCCGGATGGTGGGAGCAACGGCGGGAGTGGCGTTGCTGGGGACGGTTTATGCAATAGCGGGCGGCGGCGTGGAAGGGTTGCGGGCGGCGATGGCGGCAGGGGGCGCCGTGCAGGTTGCGTGCGCGGCGGGAACGTGGGTGGCGATGAAAGAGAAAGCCGTGCTCCCTCCCGACCATGAGCCAGGCCCTTGAATCGGACGGCTCCGAATAGAGCCTGCATCAGAGCCAGTATCGCCTCATGGTGTCGAATGGCGCCTGGGCAACTGGGACATGGCATGAGCTATTGCTATTCAAAACCATTGCTTCGCCCATCTCCGGCCCGACCTGTTCCACCACGAATTCAGCGCCAAACTGGACAAGCCAAGCGGTGTCTCCCGCCACCCTGACTGGCTAAGCAAGCACGCCCGGCTGATTGGGCGGCCCCAGGAAGCATTCGCGCGCTACAACCGGCCAAATGCGGTCTTCCCCTGGCGACCGGGGTGGCATGCGAAGCATGGGACTTCGGAACGCTGTCAACGCTATTCAGCGGCATACGCCAAGTCGAACAGGATGCCATTGGCTGCCGAACCGCAACGGGTCAGCCGGTTTGAATCTGACCCGCCTGCATGCGTCGCTTCCTGTCGCTGAAGATCACCCTCCACCTGCTGGGCAACGTCAACCCGCGGTCGATGTTGGCCGGCGAAAATGAAAACGCATCTGCAGACAACCAAAAACCCTCAGCAGCTTCCCCGCCGAAGCAGGGTCATCGAGAGGAGCCGTGTTGACGGGAATTCCAGGCCCGGCAAAGCGGCTCGTCAATCGCCCCGCCAGGGCGACGTTAGGAGTTCTTGACCCGTCCGGGTTCTGTGACACGGCCGCCCGGATATCGCACCAGCGGGCGCCGGGTGGAATGGAAGCCTGGTACCGCCACAGCATGCGGAAGTGCCGCGGCCCAAGGCCGGGCGGTTCAGGACAGCGTATCGATCAGCCGGCGCATGCGCTGGATGTGGTCGTCCATTTCGAATACGAAGAAATTGACGGGAGACAGAATGCCGCCGACCGCATACAGATCGCCTTGTCGCACCGTGTTCTCGGCATACTCCCGCGCCACGGCCACGTCGGGAGCGGAAACGCCCCGCGCCTCGAGATGGCGGACCTGTTCTTTCAAATATTCGAGCTGCTTGCCGACGAAAACGTGAGGATCGTCGCCCGAAGCGACCGGCCCGGTTTCCGGGCGTATCGGACAGGGTTTCACCGGCTCGAGCGTATAAATGATCTGATCCACCACATTGGTGCTCGTGGAACGCGCGAGAAACCGGGACTTCTCGTCGAGATCGCGATACTCCGGAAAATAGAAAAAGCCGATCTTGCGCGTCCGGAACTCGATGCCCAGTTCGCTATTGGCGGAATAACGCAACCCCCATTGCCGGCAACTGGGCGTTTCGTACTGGTACTTGGGCAGCGCGTCCGTCTCCGCGTCGGAGGAAAAAAAGCGGAACGTATGCTCGTTGAAACAGATCTGGTTGTTATGGAACGGATTGGCATAGTTGATCGTCGTCGTGAAGTACGGCACCACGATCTTGAACTGCCCCTCCGGCTTCAATACGCGGTACACCTCTGACATGACGTTGAAGAATCCGTCCAGCGTCAGGTGCTCCAGGGCATGCGAGGAAAACGCGAAATCGACGCTGTTATCCTCGAACGGAAATTTTTCCCGGTTCAGGTCCAGCACCACGTCGGCATCGCTCATGGGCGAGAAATCGATGCCGACCGAACCGGCCATCTTCTTGCGGCCGCAGCCGATATCAATGGAAATCATGAATTTCTCGACAAAGCGGATCTGATGAAAAGGAAGACGAAACGCGCGCCCCCTCGCCCGTTTTCCGCCTTCCGCATGACAGCGAACTGTAGCCCGACTGCCGCGGAAATGGGTAGTGCCCCGCCGCCCCGCATCGGGCGCCGCAGCTCGACCCGCCGGGTCCGCCGGCACCGGCGCGGCCAGCGCCGCGAAGCAATCGCGTCGCCCCAATGCAAACCCCGGGGCGCACCCGGGGAGATGGCGGCGTTTCGGGAACCCCGGCGCTTTGACGCGAGGCCCCCGGGAAGGGAAGCGCCTGGTCAGACGTTAATCACACGTTTAAACGTTGATCGGTCTGCAAAGGGCCGTGAACACTAGGTTTCGCGGGGAAATCGGGCCACGGCCTTTGCGGGAATTGCTGGAAGTACCCCCAGTTGTACCCCCAAGGGGGTATCGGGATGATAGATCAGTCTGGATGCCGGTGCCAGCGCTGAGCCTGCCGGATAAAACGGGTATGGCGCAGACCGCATTGTTGGCTGACGCATGGAGCGGTACGCGATGAGATGCAGGGGAACGGGCCACTGTGGCCCAAACCTTGGAGAACTCCCATGGCAGACCATCACAACCGCCACAATCCGCTGGGGCAAGACGCCCTGTTCACTACGCCGGCCTCGCTCATGCTCGACGCCCGCCTCACGCCGTTGGAGCGCAACGGCATGCTGCGCTCTGCGGAAGGCATCAGCCCGCTGGCAAATCTGGGGCAGTTGCGCCGCTATCTCACCTCCACCCCGCTGGGGCAGAGGGCCGGGTACGAGACGGCCCGGCGCGTTCTCGTCGTGCTTCGGCTGACGGGGTGGATCAGTCTGGTAGGCCAGCAACGCGACCCTCTGACCGGCCATGTGCTCAGCGAGCTGTATCAGGCTCACGAAAGCGCCCTCGACTTCCAACAGGCTTGCACGCTCGATGCCTGCCTGCCCGCGCTTCTGAAATCTTCCATCGGCCACGAAAACAACCAGGTGGATCGGGTGGCCATTCACATTCAGGCAACGCTGGCGCAGGCACCTGAAGCCGCCTCCATTGCGACCCACGATCAGCTCGGCGATGACGATGATTTGCCCCCTATGTCACCGTCTCAGGCGAACGAGGCAGCCGACCCACTGCCATTGTCCGGCGATTCCGCTGGCAGCACGCTTGTTCCGCAACAGACCGGGCATGCTCGCCACATGACGGGTGAGCAGAGCAGTACGTATAAGACGTATATGTATAAAAAAGAACGTACGTACCGCGCGCGCGAAGGCGACGGCGATCCGGCATCGCAGTCTGTGAGCTTGCCGCCTTGCCTGAGCAATGCCCAGGCAGATCAGCAAAAGGACGTGCAGAACGCCTTGCGGCGGCTGCCTCCGCAGCATCGCCAGGAAGTGCTGGACGAATTGCAGGCTCGCGCCCAAAGCGGCACCGTACGCAATGCCGTTGCCTACTTCTTCGCCTTGGTGAAGCGCGTCTTCGCAGGCGAGTTCCGCCTGTGGGCAGGACGCAAGGAGATGTCTGCCAGCCCAAGGACTGCCGAGAATCGGCCCGCCGCTCCGCCGCGTACGGAAGACCGCCCTGAACCGACGGCGCAACCGGCATCGCGTGAAACCGCCCTGGCGCACATCGCCAACATCCGCAAGATCATGAACACCTCGACGAACGCTGAGGACATCGCAGCGCAGGCTATGCAGACCAGGGGATGGCAGCAGCACCCTGCGTAGCAAATGCTGCTGCAAAACGCGGTCGTCACTGCACGCCGCAGTGACGACCCGCGCAACACCGCCAACAATGCGGGCGAAAGCCAGTTCCTATTGCGTGCGGCATACATGATGATGGCGGCTCTAAACTGACCGGGCAGTTGCCAAGACCGATGGGCTTCGTACATCGGCCCCCCCGACAGCGCAGGTTCCTGCAAGCGCTGGCCCGTCAGGGCGGACCCACCCCAGGTATGCCCAGGCTCCGACCGCATACCGGCCCTACCCAAGGGCGGAGCCTTCTTCGTCTGTTTGATCTCATCCCTACTCCGCCGCCTGGCGCACTGTCCTTTGCGGCAATTGCCTGTGCGCAAGGTACAGGGCTGCCGCTGCATTTCTCATCCCACTCACTTCATAGGAGGACTCGTCCACGTTCGCATCACTTTCGTCTTGTAGTAACTCCGTCCGGGCTTCCAGCAGGAAGCAAGACGGACGCCTCATTCGAGGCTCTGGTGTCTCCTGAACACCATGCCCTTGCCCTCACGGGATCTCGCCTTGGCGAGCTGGCACCAACACTAACCACTGAATTTCAGGACGACGCAGTACGGCGCTTTGCTTGGAGGCCGGACGATGGACGACTTGACCTACACCCTGCGGCAGCTTTGCCAGCGCAACCGTGACGGCAGCCACAACACACAGGCCGACCGGATGCGTTCGCTGTCGCTGGCCGCGCGGCAACTACGTGAGGCCGGTTTCCGGCAGATGAAAGCATCGTCGCTCAAGGGCAAGCACGTCCAGGCGCTGCTGGATCGCTGGCAAGGCGAAGGCTTGTCATCCGGCACCATCAAGAATCGGCTTTCTCATCTGCGCTGGTGGGTCGAGAAGATCGGCAAGTCGGGCATCTTACCGGCGGACAACATGCAGCTTGGCGTGGCCGAGCGCCGCTATGTGACCAACGTCAGCAAGGCCAGAGAACTGGGCACAGGTCTTGAACAGATTACCGATGTCCACGTGCGCATGAGCCTTCAGCTACAGGCCGCCTTCGGATTACGTCGGGAGGAAGCGATCAAGTTCCAGCCCAGTTACGCAGATCGGGGCGACCACATCGCCCTCAAGGGATCGTGGACCAAGGGCGGTCGGGAGCGAACTGTGCCCATCACCACGAGAGAGCAACGCGACGCGCTCCACGCAGCACACCGCCTGGCGGGCACAGGATCACTGATCCCGGCAAACAAGACCTACATCCAGCAGCGGCACGTCTACGATGGACAATGCAAGGCGGCAGGTCTGAGTCATATGCATGGCCTTCGCCATCAGTACGCGCAAAGCCGTTATGAGACGTTGACGGGGAGGCCGCCGCCAGCGGCAGGTGGACCAGTAGCCACGGAGTTAAGTCCAACGCAGCGCATAGAAGACCGCCATGCTCGTCAGACCATCAGCCGTGAGTTGGGACACGAGCGCGTTAAAATCACTGCCATCTACCTCGGTAGCTAGGTCAGGCAGTATGAGCCCCCTGGCTACATACACAGCCGTCCATCGGCTCAATCTGCAGGCCCAACAAACGTGTTCAGCGCCGTTGCAATCCTCTTGCGTCGCTCAAGCAAGAAAGCCTTGTAGCTTTCCACTTCCAGCAGCGATGCCTCAACCGGGATGCACTGTGCTGCGAACGCCGGCTCGCCAAGCTGGTCCACCAGCGGAGGCAGGTAAACCGCCGGGGCCTTGTCGCTGATCGCGAGATTCGTCTTGCCGCCGATGAAGGCCAGATTGGCGATGTCATCCGCCTCGCGGGCACTGAAGCTGGTCTTCAGTACGGCTTTGGGAAAGATGTGATGGAACTGCAAGCGATGCTGGACGCCCGAATGATCCAGAGCAATAGCCAGATGGCTGCGCCAATCTTTCGCACCCGCAGCGCGGAAAGCCAGGAACATGGTCTTGAACAGCGCGCTGCGCTGGTTGCGGCCTTCCAGCTCCTCCGCAGTAATGTCCAGGCGGCCGAACTGCAGGCGCAGTCGGTCGATCAGCTCGCTCACCGCTCCGCCCTGACGAATACTTGCCAAATCCTGATCCAGAATGGTTTCGCTGGAGCCTCGGGAGAAGCGGCCTTTGGCATTGGCCATCAGCGCCCAATAGCGCAGTTGGCGGGCCTCATCGTTGCTCAGCGCATAGTTGCGGCTGTGTCCGAAATACGCCAGCACCACCAGCAGGAAGGGCGACGACAGCAGCGCCGGGCTATCGATGCCCAGATTGCTACGCAGGAAGTTGAGCGCGAATTCCATGCCCTCGCAGGCTTCTTTCCACGCCTTCTGCAGCTTCTCGACGCTCAGGTTACCAACGATCTGGAAACGTGATTGACCGGTGGCAAACGCCATCAGGTTCTTCAGGTGCAAACCGAGATCGAGGTCAAAGCCCGTCTTGGCACAGGCCTTCTGAAAATCCTGGAACGTCTGCAGCGAGTGCCGCCACTTGGCGGTGATCTGCGCCAGAGCCAAGTCGGAACTGCGCAGCTTGGCTCCCAGTGAATTGACCCGGACGAAGATTTCCGTGACCTCATCGTAGGAAAGCGTCCGTTCCAGTACATCCATCCGATAAACGTACTTGCGGATGCCACGTAGCCGGGCCAGGCGCTGGCTGTACTTCTCGTAACGAGGATCGTCAAAACCACTGATGCCCGCAAGTTTGAGGAACGGCGCATCGTTGTCGGTCTTGAACACTTCCGACACTTTCACCCAATGCGGCAACTGCTCCAGCTTCCTCGTGGCCACCACGAAAGTCATCTTGTTGAAGCGCTTGAGCAGTTCGTCCTCGGTCGAGTCCGTCTCATCGCCAATCAGTTCGCTATCGTCGTCAACATCGTCCTCGTCGTCGCCGCTCTCTTCCACTTCGGTCACGACCGCCAACTGGTCGGGATGTTCCAAGTTGAACAGCAAGTCGATAGGCCGACGACGGCCGCGCACCGATACTGGCTCGCCACGAATGACGGCAGAGAGCGATGTCAGACGCTGCTGACCATCCAGCAGAAGCCGCATGCTCTGGTAAGGATTCGTGCTCTGGCTGACCGCGAAATCCTGCAGCGGCACAGCTTCATCCGTTTCCCAAAGCAGGATTGCGCCAGATGGGTAACCGCGATACAGCGAATCCAGCAGATCGCGCACTCGCGTGGAGCGCCACACATACTGGCGCTGCATCTCTGGCAAGCGCAGTTCGCCCCGCTCGATCATTGATACCAGTTCTTCAACGCTTGCTTCGGCCTTGGCCATGTTTTTCCTTCGATCAGGCACCGAGCAGGAAGCGCTCGCGGTGCCACTGTAAATAATGCCGGTGCTCGCTGGCCAGCCAGCGCAACGTCATTCCCGAATGAATGCCAAGCCCAGGTAGATCGCTTTGGGACAGGCGGGTGCTGGTCAGCAGATGCCCGGTATCGTCGAAGCTGATCAGAAAGCGATCGAACAGCGCATCGAGATTGGCCACCAGCAGAAAGCCGTTGAAGGCATCCAACCGCTCGGCGTCGTCGGCACATTCGGCCCAGGGTTTGGCATGGCTGGCACGCAGGGCTTCAGTCACCGCGACGCCAGTCACTGCGCAGGAACCGCCCCAGTAGGTCAGCAAGGCATCGCGGTAATGCGCCTGCCCCACGCGCTGACGCACCAGGCGTTCGACTTCCGTGCCCCGGGCTCCGGCAGACATCGTCTCGACAGCTTGCACCACGGCCGCGTGGTAGTCGCGCACTGCCTGATTCGGCAAGGCCTGCGACAGACTGGCCGTGCGGCGCAAGAGAGCCGCCAAATCGGGCAGGGTCAGCACACAAAACACGTCATCAGCTCCGGCCCGCGGTTGGAAACTACGCAACAGTTCCGGCAGCAGCGCGGGCGTAGCCGGTTGAAGGCGCAAGCCGAAGCCATCGGCCGATGCCGTCACTATCGCCTGGCTGCGATGGCGGGCCGAAGCCAGTATTACCGCATCGCCAGCGGATGACAGCACGTGCTCAAAGCCGTTGTCGTGGCCGGTTTTTTCGATGATGGTGCGTTGCAAAGGATTCATGTCCGCGTCCAATCTACCCGGTTCCACTCGATGGCGCGCTTGCGCCAATGGGTGTCGATCGCTTGGGCGAAATCCGGGCGCACCAACTTGGCACGCGCCTCGCACCAGTCGGCTGATTCGCGCCGTACCACCACACCTTCCAGCGGCAGCTCGGCGCGATAGTGACTGGCTGTATCCATAACCAATTGCTTCAGCGCGGCCAGGGTGGTGCGGCCACTCAATATCCGCGGCACAGTGAACAATCCGGCTTCTGAGGCCAGCGCGTTGCACCGGGAGGTGCTCCAAAAACGCCTCTTGCTGCGGTCATAGACATCGAACAGCAGAAACCAGTCGGGCAGCGTGTCGTAATCCAGTGAATGGCGTGCGGCGCACCATTCGCCGAACAGCATCAACTCAGGACGCAGCACGGCAAGCAAGCTGGATTTGTGTTGCGCCAGCCATGCGGGTAAACGCGCAAACTGACCAACATAGGGCTCGCCCAGATACTGGCCGCGATTCTGAGCAAGCACGGTGCCGTCGGGTGATAGAGACAGGCCGAGATTCGCACCGTCGAGCTTCTCCTCCACGACCACATCGCCAGACAACAGCGCCTGCGCTTCGGTGGGCGACAACACCTTGTCGTCGCGTGGCACGCCGTCTTTGGCTAGCCAGGCGAGGTGCGGAGTCGTGGGAAAACGAAAGAAGGTGGCTGTCATAGGTACCCAATCCTGTCCTGATACCACGCAGCAGGCAGCAAGGGCAGAAAGAAAATTCCGAAATCCTCCAATTGCGTTCTTGCGATATGCCAGTCAGTTTCCGCACCGTAGACGATAGGAGGTGATTCTTCGAACATAATCATCGCGGCCAATGCACAAGCAATCCACTTGCGATCCTCACGGTCGGTGACGATTGCTTCGTGTTCAACTGCCAACACGGCGATATGTTCCCCATTGCCTTCGAACGTGTCGATTGGCACATCATCGACCTGCATCCGATCTCGCTTGCTCTGCAACACCTGCAGCCCGTACTCCTGTTCCTGCCAGTTGTACGGCATGTTGCGCTCGTACTCCGCCAGCACCAACCCGGCGTCATCCAGCACCATATGGTCGTCCGACTGATCGAACTGCACCAGCCACTCGTAGACCGACTCTCGCAATTCAATCTCGCGCGGCATGGCGCGTGTAGCGACGTTGGACAGCTCGGAGATCGCACTGGCGGCGAGCATCACGTTAGTATCAATTAGGAACATCGCCATCTTTTGCTCTCAACTCTTTCGCTCGTTTGATGGCTAGTGCCGTTTGCTCGCGAGTCTCCCCCAAGATGTCTCCAAAAAAATGCTTGGGCCAGTTTTTTACCCGCCCAAGATCATCAACTTCCAAAGGCAGAAGGTTGGCATTTTTGCCATCACGTTCAACGAAATACATGGCGGCGGCAGCAACGGACACTTCTTCGCGGGCAATCAAGGTCTGCATGCGGCGAAACAAATGTTCTGAATGCGTCTCGACGATGAACTGAACGTTGCGCTCCTTGCTTACGTGCGCCAGCAACTCAGCCAGCTTGCTCTGTGCCAGAGGGTGTAGATGGCTTTCTGGTTCTTCGACGATCACGATATGGCCGGGCTGGGCAAACAGGGTGGCCACAATGACGGGAAGCACCTGCGACACCCCCACTCCAACGTCTTTGAGGTTACTGGCCTGGCCATCGGCTTCCACCAGCAACTCATAACGCGCTGAATTGCCAAGGGCGCGAACGGAAAGACCATGTGCCAGATCCATCTCCTTCAGCCAATAAACCGTTTGCTCGAAGAGATAGGCTTCCGCTGGCAAGGCTTGACTGCGTCTCTTGGCTTGCTGGCACGCCACACCGCTGGCAATCAACGCATCCACGGCTTTGGCACCGTCGTCGCCGATATGTGTCAACGCCGGTTGAAAACTGACCCACT
>NZ_LHSJ01000105.1:12974-26002 GCF_001270295.1 Achromobacter sp. DMS1
GGCGAAGGCCATGCATATGACTCAGACCTGCCGCCTTGCATTGTCCATCGTAGACGTGCCGCTGCTGGATGTAGGTCTTGTTTGCCGGGATCAGTGATCCTGTGCCCGCCAGGCGGTGTGCTGCGTGGAGCGCGTCGCGTTGCTCTCTCGTGGTGATGGGCACAGTTCGCTCCCGACCGCCCTTGGTCCACGATCCCTTGAGGGCGATGTGGTCGCCCCGATCTGCGTAACTGGGCTGGAACTTGATCGCTTCCTCCCGACGTAATCCGAAGGCGGCCTGTAGCTGAAGGCTCATGCGCACGTGGACATCGGTAATCTGTTCAAGACCTGTGCCCAGTTCTCTGGCCTTGCTGACGTTGGTCACATAGCGGCGCTCGGCCACGCCAAGCTGCATGTTGTCCGCCGGTAAGATGCCCGACTTGCCGATCTTCTCGACCCACCAGCGCAGATGAGAAAGCCGATTCTTGATGGTGCCGGATGACAAGCCTTCGCCTTGCCAGCGATCCAGCAGCGCCTGGACGTGCTTGCCCTTGAGCGACGATGCTTTCATCTGCCGGAAACCGGCCTCACGTAGTTGCCGCGCGGCCAGCGACAGCGAACGCATCCGGTCGGCCTGTGTGTTGTGGCTGCCGTCACGGTTGCGCTGGCAAAGCTGCCGCAGGGTGTAGGTCAAGTCGTCCATCGTCCGGCCTCCAAGCAAAGCGCCGTACTGCGTCGTCCTGAAATTCAGTGGTTAGTGTTGGTGCCAGCTCGCCAAGGCGAGATCCCGTGAGGGCAAGGGCATGGTGTTCAGGAGACACCAGAGCCTCGAATGAGGCGTCCGTCTTGCTTCCTGCTGGAAGCCCGGACGGAGTTACTACAAGACGAAAGTGATGCGAACGTGGACGAGTCCTCCTATGAAGTGAGTGGGATGAGAAATGCAGCGGCAGCCCTGTACCTTGCGCACAGGCAATTGCCGCAAAGGACAGTGCGCCAGGCGGCGGAGTAGGGATGAGATCAAACAGACGAAGAAGGCTCCGCCCTTGGGTAGGGCCGGTATGCGGTCGGAGCCTGGGCATACCTGGGGTGGGTCCGCCCTGACGGGCCAGCGCTTGCAGGAACCTGCGCTGTCGGGGGGGCCGATGTACGAAGCCCATCGGTCTTGGCAACTGCCCGGTCAGTTTAGAGCCGCCATCATCATGTATGCCGCACGCAATAGGAACTGGCTTTCGCCCGCATTGTTGGCGGTGTTGCGCGGGTCGTCACTGCGGCGTGCAGTGACGACCGCGTTTTGCAGCAGCATTTGCTACGCAGGGTGCTGCTGCCATCCCCTGGTCTGCATAGCCTGCGCTGCGATGTCCTCAGCGTTCGTCGAGGTGTTCATGATCTTGCGGATGTTGGCGATGTGCGCCAGGGCGGTTTCACGCGATGCCGGTTGCGCCGTCGGTTCAGGGCGGTCTTCCGTACGCGGCGGAGCGGCGGGCCGATTCTCGGCAGTCCTTGGGCTGGCAGACATCTCCTTGCGTCCTGCCCACAGGCGGAACTCGCCTGCGAAGACGCGCTTCACCAAGGCGAAGAAGTAGGCAACGGCATTGCGTACGGTGCCGCTTTGGGCGCGAGCCTGCAATTCGTCCAGCACTTCCTGGCGATGCTGCGGAGGCAGCCGCCGCAAGGCGTTCTGCACGTCCTTTTGCTGATCTGCCTGGGCATTGCTCAGGCAAGGCGGCAAGCTCACAGACTGCGATGCCGGATCGCCGTCGCCTTCGCGCGCGCGGTACGTACGTTCTTTTTTATACATATACGTCTTATACGTACTGCTCTGCTCACCCGTCATGTGGCGAGCATGCCCGGTCTGTTGCGGAACAAGCGTGCTGCCAGCGGAATCGCCGGACAATGGCAGTGGGTCGGCTGCCTCGTTCGCCTGAGACGGTGACATAGGGGGCAAATCATCGTCATCGCCGAGCTGATCGTGGGTCGCAATGGAGGCGGCTTCAGGTGCCTGCGCCAGCGTTGCCTGAATGTGAATGGCCACCCGATCCACCTGGTTGTTTTCGTGGCCGATGGAAGATTTCAGAAGCGCGGGCAGGCAGGCATCGAGCGTGCAAGCCTGTTGGAAGTCGAGGGCGCTTTCGTGAGCCTGATACAGCTCGCTGAGCACATGGCCGGTCAGAGGGTCGCGTTGCTGGCCTACCAGACTGATCCACCCCGTCAGCCGAAGCACGACGAGAACGCGCCGGGCCGTCTCGTACCCGGCCCTCTGCCCCAGCGGGGTGGAGGTGAGATAGCGGCGCAACTGCCCCAGATTTGCCAGCGGGCTGATGCCTTCCGCAGAGCGCAGCATGCCGTTGCGCTCCAACGGCGTGAGGCGGGCGTCGAGCATGAGCGAGGCCGGCGTAGTGAACAGGGCGTCTTGCCCCAGCGGATTGTGGCGGTTGTGATGGTCTGCCATGGGAGTTCTCCAAGGTTTGGGCCACAGTGGCCCGTTCCCCTGCATCTCATCGCGTACCGCTCCATGCGTCAGCCAACAATGCGGTCTGCGCCATACCCGTTTTATCCGGCAGGCTCAGCGCTGGCACCGGCATCCAGACTGATCTATCATCCCGATACCCCCTTGGGGGTACAACTGGGGGTACTTCCAGCAATTCCCGCAAAGGCCGTGGCCCGATTTCCCCGCGAAACCTAGTGTTCACGGCCCTTTGCAGACCGATCAACGTTTAAACGTGTGATTAACGTCTGACCAGGCGCTTCCCTTCCCGGGGGCCTCGCGTCAAAGCGCCGGGGTTCCCGAAACGCCGCCATCTCCCCGGGTGCGCCCCGGGGTTTTGCATTGGGGCGACGCGATTGCTTCGCGGCGCTGGCCGCGCCGGTGCCGGCGGACCCGGCGGGTCGAGCTGCGCGCCCGATGCGGGGCGGCGGGGCACTACCCATTTCCGCGGCAGTCGGGCTACAGTTCGCTGTCATGCGGAAGGCGGAAAACGGGCGAGGGGGCGCGCGTTTCGTCTTCCTTTTCATCAGATCCGCTTTGTCGAGAAATTCATGATTTCCATTGATATCGGCTGCGGCCGCAAGAAGATGGCCGGTTCGGTCGGCATCGATTTCTCGCCCATGAGCGATGCCGACGTGGTGCTGGACCTGAACCGGGAAAAATTTCCGTTCGAGGATAACAGCGTCGATTTCGCGTTTTCCTCGCATGCCCTGGAGCACCTGACGCTGGACGGATTCTTCAACGTCATGTCAGAGGTGTACCGCGTATTGAAGCCGGAGGGGCAGTTCAAGATCGTGGTGCCGTACTTCACGACGACGATCAACTATGCCAATCCGTTCCATAACAACCAGATCTGTTTCAACGAGCATACGTTCCGCTTTTTTTCCTCCGACGCGGAGACGGACGCGCTGCCCAAGTACCAGTACGAAACGCCCAGTTGCCGGCAATGGGGGTTGCGTTATTCCGCCAATAGCGAACTGGGCATCGAGTTCCGGACGCGCAAGATCGGCTTTTTCTATTTTCCGGAGTATCGCGATCTCGACGAGAAGTCCCGGTTTCTCGCGCGTTCCACGAGCACCAATGTGGTGGATCAGATCATTTATACGCTCGAGCCGGTGAAACCCTGTCCGATACGCCCGGAAACCGGGCCGGTCGCTTCGGGCGACGATCCTCACGTTTTCGTCGGCAAGCAGCTCGAATATTTGAAAGAACAGGTCCGCCATCTCGAGGCGCGGGGCGTTTCCGCTCCCGACGTGGCCGTGGCGCGGGAGTATGCCGAGAACACGGTGCGACAAGGCGATCTGTATGCGGTCGGCGGCATTCTGTCTCCCGTCAATTTCTTCGTATTCGAAATGGACGACCACATCCAGCGCATGCGCCGGCTGATCGATACGCTGTCCTGAACCGCCCGGCCTTGGGCCGCGGCACTTCCGCATGCTGTGGCGGTACCAGGCTTCCATTCCACCCGGCGCCCGCTGGTGCGATATCCGGGCGGCCGTGTCACAGAACCCGGACGGGTCAAGAACTCCTAACGTCGCCCTGGCGGGGCGATTGACGAGCCGCTTTGCCGGGCCTGGAATTCCCGTCAACACGGCTCCTCTCGATGACCCTGCTTCGGCGGGGAAGCTGCTGAGGGTTTTTGGTTGTCTGCAGATGCGTTTTCATTTTCGCCGGCCAACATCGACCGCGGGTTGACGTTGCCCAGCAGGTGGAGGGTGATCTTCAGCGACAGGAAGCGACGCATGCAGGCGGGTCAGATTCAAACCGGCTGACCCGTTGCGGTTCGGCAGCCAATGGCATCCTGTTCGACTTGGCGTATGCCGCTGAATAGCGTTGACAGCGTTCCGAAGTCCCATGCTTCGCATGCCACCCCGGTCGCCAGGGGAAGACCGCATTTGGCCGGTTGTAGCGCGCGAATGCTTCCTGGGGCCGCCCAATCAGCCGGGCGTGCTTGCTTAGCCAGTCAGGGTGGCGGGAGACACCGCTTGGCTTGTCCAGTTTGGCGCTGAATTCGTGGTGGAACAGGTCGGGCCGGAGATGGGCGAAGCAATGGTTTTGAATAGCAATAGCTCATGCCATGTCCCAGTTGCCCAGGCGCCATTCGACACCATGAGGCGATACTGGCTCTGATGCAGGCTCTATTCGGAGCCGTCCGATTCAAGGGCCTGGCTCATGGTCGGGAGGGAGCACGGCTTTCTCTTTCATCGCCACCCACGTTCCCGCCGCGCACGCAACCTGCACGGCGCCCCCTGCCGCCATCGCCGCCCGCAACCCTTCCACGCCGCCGCCCGCTATTGCATAAACCGTCCCCAGCAACGCCACTCCCGCCGTTGCTCCCACCATCCGGGCGACGTTGATGAGGGCGCTGGCGGTGCCGGCGCGTGCGGCGGGAACGGCGCCGATGGCGGCACCCATGAGGGGGCCGGTGGCCAGGCCCATGCCCAGGCCGGTGAGGGCCAGCCCGAACCCTGCGGGCAGCACGGAGGCGAGGTGTGCGCTGGCGCCGATCAGCAGGAGGCCCGTGCCGATGATGGCGAGTCCGCCGGCGGCGGCGACGCGCGAGCCGTATCGGCGCGGCGACGGCGGCGGAGCAGGGGGAGACGGTGACGAAGACGAGCGCCATGGGCATGAGGGCGAGGCCGGTCTGCACCGCGTCGAAGCGGCCGGCGACTTGCCAGGCGAGGGGGAGCAGGAAGAGGGCGCCGTACATGCCGAAGGTCATGCCGGCGGTGGCGGCGCAGGCGCCGCAAAAGGGGCGGGAGCGGAAGAGGCCGAGGGGAACGAGGGCGGCGGAGCCGCGGCGCTTTTCTTCGCGGAGGAAGAGGGCGAGCGAGGCGAGGGCGATCAGGAATGCGGCGAGGGCGGCGGCGGGCGAGGTGTGGGACTGGATGGCGGCGTAAGCCAGGCCGCCCAGGGCAAGTGCGCCCAGGAGCTGGGCGGAGCCGTCGAAATGGCGGTCCTGGGGATCGGAGGATTCCGGCAGGCAGATGAGGGCGAGCGCGAGGGCGGCGGCGCTGAATGGAATGACGGCCAGGAAGATGCCGCGCCAGCCGGCGTGGCCGATGAGCAGGCCGCCGAGCGTGGGGCCGATGGCCATGGCGAGGCCATTGCAGGCGGCCCAGATGCCGAGGGCGCGGGCGCGTTCGGCGGAGCCGGGCCAGACGACGCGGATGAGGGAGAGCGACGCGGGGATGAGCAGGGCCGCGCCCGATCCGGCGAGGGCGCGGGCAAGGATCAAGGCCGGTGCGGACGGCGCTGCCGCGCACAGCAGCGATGCGGCCGTGAAAACGGCGGCGCCGATGGCGAACAGGCGGCGCCGGCCATGGAGGTCGGCGAGCAGGCCGCCGGTGAGGAGCAGCGCGGCGTAGACCAGGTTGTAGCTGTCGATGATCCATTGCAGGGCGTCGAGGCCGGCGTGGAGATCGGCGCCGATGGCGCGGGTGGCGAGGTTGACGACGGCGGTGTCGATCTGGGCGGCGAGCACCGCGAGGCACAGGGCGAGAAGGGCGAGCCGGCTGTGGCGCGGTGCCGTTGCGGCGGCGGGGAGGGTTTGGGTTTGCATGGGCGGTAGCATAGGGATGTGCGCCCTGGGATGTTTCGACGCGGGTCGAAGCATGGGCGGACGGCCCTGGCTTAGCATGCGGGCATCATCGGGAGATTCACATGTCAGATTTGTCCAGTGTTTCGGCCGCGGCGTTTTTGGTGGCCGACCCCACCCGCGCGGCCATGCTGATGGTGTTGCTGGACGGGCGAGCCTTGCCGGCGGGTGAGCTGGCCCGCGCCGCGGGGGTGACGGCGCAGACCGCCAGTTCCCATCTTTCCAGGCTGCTCGAAGGCGGCCTGGTCGAGGTGGAGGCGGAGGGGCGGCATCGGTATTACCGGCTCGCGGGCAGCCATGTGGCGCAGGCGCTGGAGCAGCTTGCCGCGATCCGCCCCGCGAAGCCGGCGGGCGCGGCCCGGCCGAAGGCGCTGAGTCCGGAACAGCGGCAGTTGCGCTGGTGCCGCAGTTGCTACGACCACCTGGCGGGGCAAGTGGGCGTGGCGGTGACGCGCGCGCTGCGGGAACGCGATTATCTGCGGGCCGCGGCCGACAAGCGGTTCGCCGTGACGGCCGCCGGCGTGGAATGGTTCGGCCGCATCGGCGTGGACATTGCGTCTATCGAGCCCACGCCGCGCGGCCTGGCGCGGCCGTGCCTGGACTGGACGGAGCGCTTTCATCACCTGGGCGGCCCGCTGGGCGTGCGCTTGCTGGAGACGCTGTGCGCGCACGGCTGGCTGCGCCGTTCTCGCACGCCGCGCGTCCTGACGGTGACGCCGAAGGGCTGGGCGGAGTTCGGGCGGACGCTGGGCCTGACGGAGGAATCGGTGAGGCAATCCCAAGGTTGAGGGCGGCCCGGCGATGGACGTGTGCCGGCCGGGCTGCCGCTGCGGGATTCGCCTTGACATCATGACATCATGATGTCATGATGTCGTCATGCTGACGACTGCCGATCACGGACCCCTGTACGCCAAAGTCGAAACCGCTCTCGCGGCGGAAATCGCCTCCGGAGCGCTGCCCGCGGGCAGCCAGCTGCCGCCGGAAGACCGGCTGGTGGCGCGTTTCGAGGTCAGCCGCACGACGGTGCGCAAGGCCATCGAGAACCTGGTGGCGCGCGGATTGGTGGAGATCCGGCGCGGCAAGGGCACGTTCGTGACGCCGCCCAAGATCACGCAGGAGCTCACCGAGCTTACGGGGTTTGTGGAGGACATGCTGGCGCTGGGCCGCACGCCGACGGCGCGGCTGCTGGACAAGCAGCTCGTGCCGGCCGGCGCCGACGCGGCCCGGCAACTCGCGCTGCCGCCGGGCAGCCTCGTCATGCGGATCCAGCGGGTGCGGCTGGCCGACGGCTTGGCCGTGTCTTTCGACGAAACCTACCTGCCGCGCGAGGTCGGCGAGAAGATCGCCAGCCACGACCTGGACGCGGAACCCATCTTCTCGCTGCTCGAAGACAAATACGAGCTTGCGCTCACGGAAGCGGAGTACCGGCTGGAGGCGGTGACCGCCGCGCCGGAGGTGGCGCGGGCGCTGGAGATCGATGCGGGCAGCGCGGTTTTCCTGATCGAGCGCACCTCGTACACCGAGGGTCGCCGGCCCATCGACTACGAAAAGCTGCATTACCGCGGCGACCTCATCCGCTTCGTCACGCGCCTGGCCCGTCGGCCGCGCGGGCGCGGCTGAACCGCAGCGCCTGGCCATGGAAATCTTCTGGCTCTTCGCGGCCGCGTTCGGCGCGAGCGCCCTGGGCGGCGTGCTGGGCATGGCCAGCGGCATATTCATCGTGCCCATGCTGACGCTGTTCTTTGGCGTGGACATCCACGTGGCGATCGGCGCGAGCATCGTGTCGGTGATCGCCTGTTCCTGCGGCAGCGCAGCGCCTTTCCTGAAAGAGCGGCTGACCAACGTCCGGCTCGCCATCGTGCTGGAAACGGCGACGACGCTGGGCGCGCTGACCGGCGTGTTCCTGATCGGCATTGTCTCCACCTCGTTCCTGTATGGCCTGTTCGCGGCGATTCTGGCGGTTTCGGCGCGGCAGATGCTGGCGCGGCGGCGCGAGGCCGTGGACGCCAGCCCCGCCAACGTCAAGAGCTGGGCCACGGTGCTGCGCCTGCATTCGAGTTTTCCCGACCGGGCGTCGGGCCGGGAAGTGCCGTACCGGGTGGGCCGCGTGCCGCTCGGGCTGGCGCTGATGTACGGCGCCGGTCTGATCTCCGCCCTGCTGGGCATCGGTTCGGGCGTGCTGAAGATTCCGGCCATGGATGCGGCGCTGCGCCTGCCCATCAAGGTTTCGTCCGCCACGTCCAATTTCATGATCGGCGTGACGGCGGCGGCGAGCGCGGGGGCCTATTTCGCGCGCGGGGCCATCGACATCGGCATCGCGGGGCCCATCGCGCTGGGCTCGGTGGCCGGCGCGCTGGCGGGCGCGCGGATGCTGATGGGGCTGCCGGCCGACAAGCTGCGCGTGTTCTTCGTGATCGTGCTTGCGCTGCTGGCGGTGCAGATGCTGCTGAGCGCGCTGGGCGTCCATATTCCGGGAGGCGGGGCATGAGATCGGATGCGGACCACGCCGGACGGCGCGACCGGGCCATCGCGGCGCTGCTGCGCACGGGAACCTGGCTCGCATGCGCGCTGATCGCCGCGGGGCTGGCCCTGATGGCGGCCGGCCCGCCGGACGTTCCTGTCGACGGTCATGATCTCATGAAGGCGGGCGTGGCCGTGTTCATCGTCCTGCCGGTGTCGCGGGTGGCGCTGATGCTCTGTCTTTTCGTGCGCGAGCGGGACTACGCCTATGCCGCCATCGCGGCGCTGGTGCTGGCCGTGATCGCCGCGGGCGTGATGATCGAGATGTGAACCGAGGCCGCAGGCGCGCCCGCGCGCTGGCCGCCGTGGACATGGCGGCGCAGGGCGAAGCGCTGGAGCGGGGCCCCCGCGCTCTGGGCGGGGCTGATGCGGAATGCCGCCTCGTACGGAACCTAGGCGCCCGGGCGTTCGGTCTGGCGGCCGCGGGCGGCCGTGCGGGCGAAGTTTTCTTCCAGGCGGCTGAGGATGCGGTTGAGGGTGTCGATGTCGGACGTCGACAGGCCCTTGAGCGTATCGTCGAAGAATTCCGCGCGCCGGGGCAGGGCTTCGTCCACCACGGCCTGCCCGGCCGCCGTCAGGCGCACGTTGGTGACGCGGTTGTCGTGCGCGTCGGGCGCGCGGGCGAGCCAGCCCAGCTTCTGCATGGCCTGCAGCTGCCGGGTGAGCGAAGCCGGGTCGAGCCGGCAGCGCTCGGCGAGGTATTTCTGCGATGACACTCCGCACTCGTGCAGCGCTAGCAGGATGCGCCAGCGCGGCAGGGCATGGCCCACCTTGAGGCTGAACGCGCTCTGCATGGCGCGGTAGGTCTGCCCCAGGTGCTGGATGACCTGCAGGCCGTGTTGTTGTCTGGGCAAGACTCATTCTCCAGGATTGCCGTGTCCGCGCGCAGGCGGGGCCGCCAGCCGGACGGGCGGCACGCGCCGCACGCACCACAGTGCGAACACGGCGACCGCGAGCGCGATTGCCTGGCCGCTGTGGATGGCGCCGACCAGCGCCAGCCGGGCGGCCTCGATCAGCGAGGCGCCGTTTTCGCTGTGATGCGCCAATTGTGCCAGGAACCGGCCCTGGGCCTGGGGATCGACCAGCATCTGAGGGTCTTTGAGCTGGGGCAGCCAGCGCGCCGCGCCGCCGCCCAGCGCCGTTTCCACGTCGGTGAAATAACAGTGGTTGACCAGCGTGCCCACGACCGCGGTGCCCACCATGCCGCCTATCATGCGCAGGGACTGCAGCAGCGCGGTGGCGATGCCCAAGTGGCTGCGGCCCGCCGTCTGCTGCGCGAACACGGTCAGGTTGGGCATGATGAAGCCGATGCCCAGGCCGGCCATCATCATGTAGGCGGCGATCAGCGCGTGCGAGGTGGACGCGCGCGTGCCCACGATGCCCAGGCACGACAGCGCCAGCAGGCTGAATCCCGCATACAGCATGCGGTTGGCGCTGCGGATGCGGGTGACGATGCGCCCGTTGACGATGCTGCCCACGGTGATGCACACGACCATGGGCGTGATGAGCAGGCCCGCGTCCTGCGGCGACAGGCCGAAGCCTCCCTGCAGCAGCAGCGGCGCATAAAAGAGGAGCGAGTACATGACGACGCCGGCCAGCAGCGACAGCAGGAACAGCATGGACAGGGCGCGGTTGCGCAGCATGTCGAAGGGCAGCAGCGGATGCGGACAGCGGCGTTCCCACACATACAGCAGCGCGAAGGCGGCCAGGCTGACCCCGGCCAGCAGCACGGTGCCGGGTTCCAGCCCGTGGCGCGGCAGCAGTTCGACCATGAGCTGCAGTCCGCCCAGCGCGGCCGCGATGAGCAGCGCGCCCTGCCAGTCGAGCCGCACGCGGCCTTCCTGATGGTTGCGCAGCAGCGGCAGGTAGCGGATGACGAACCACGCTCCCAGCACGCCGATGGGCAGGTTCACGTAGAACACCGAGCGCCAGCCGTAGTGCTCGGTGAGCGCGCCGCCCAGGCTGGGCCCCACGGCGTTGGCGATGCCGAATGCGGAGCTGACCATGACCTGCCAGCGCAGGCGCACGCGGGTATCGGGAAAGAGATCGGGAATGCAGGCGAAGGCCGTGCCCACCAGCATGCCGCCGCCCACGCCCTGCAGCGCGCGGGCCAGCACCAGGGCGAACATGCTGCCGGCGGCGCCGCAAAGCGCCGAGGCCAGCGTGAACAGCGCGATCGCCGCCACCACGAAGGGCTTGCGCCCGTAGTAATCGCCCAGCCGGCCGAAGACAGGCACGGTGATCACGGAGGTCAGCAGGTACGAGGTGGCCACCCAGGCATAGAGCTCGAAACCCTGGAGTTCGGCCACGATGGTGGGCAGGGCGGTGCCCACCACGGTCTGGTCCACCGCCACCATCATCATGACGAAGCACATGCCCAGCATGGCGAGCAGGGTCTGGCGGAAGGGCAGGAGCTGGCCGGCGGGAACGGAGGGGGAGGGGGCTGGCATGAGGGGATGAATCTGTAGATCGGTCAATATTTGATGGGTCAAACATTCTACTCCCAAGGCCGCCGCGCCTGGAAACCGCCTGCCATCCGGCCCGCGCGCCATCCGCCTTTTGGCGGGCTGCCGCGTGCGCCGCCCCGTTTTTGTTACGATAGCGGTGCATATTCCCGGTTGCGCCTGCGGCCGGCATGCATCAAGTCCAGCTCCTGCAGACCCTTTCCCTTTTTCTCACGCCCGCGCCGAAGGCTCGGCAGGAGCGGGGGCACGCCCAGGAGACGGGCCATTCAGCCGCGCGGGCCGCCCGCGCGCAGTCGCACCGTCCACGCCAGGCTTTGGGGGACGGCATTCAGGGAATTCCAGTCGAGGTACCCGACGGGGCAGCAATGAAAACGTGGTTCAAGCGCATATTGATAGGCCTGGTTGTGTTGGTTGTCGTGGCCGTCGTCGGCCTGGCCATCTTTTTGCTGACGTTCGACCCCAACGCGTACAAGTACAAGCTCGAGGAACTGGTGCAGCAGCGTTATCACCGCACGCTCAGCATCGACGGCGAAATCGAACTGTCGCTCTTCCCGCGCATCGGGCTGTCGGTGCAGAACGTGTCCCTGTCCGAGCCCGATAGCACGGACATCTTCGCCTCCATCCAGAGCACGCGGCTGGCCGTGGCGGTCTGGCCACTGCTGTCCAACAGCTTCGTGGTGGACCACGTGGCCATCAGCGGCCTGAAGGCGCGCGTGGTGCGCGGCAAGGACGGCGCCTTCAATTTCAGCAATCTCGTGGGCGGCATCGAGCCCAACACCGTGGCTCCGGCCAACCCGGCCGAGGCCCTGGCGGGAGCGGCCCAGGCGGCCGCGCAGGCGCTCACCAGCGGCACGCTGCCGGCGCCGCGCAACAACATGCAGATCGACATCGCCGGTCTGGACCTGAAAGACAGCGAGGTCCAGCTCCAGGACCAGATCACCGGCATGGCCGTGGCCGTGACGCGCATCAACGCCAACACGGGCCGCGTGACGTTCAACCAGCCTTTCGACGTGCGCCTGTCCGCCCGGGTCGAGGGCGGCTATCCCCGCGTGGACGCCAACCTCAACGGCCAGGCATTGCTCACGCTGGATCCGTCGGCGCAGCGCTACGCGGCCCAGAAGCTGGACCTGCGCATGGACGGCAAGCTGCCCGGCGCCGAGGCCAAGAGCCTGGCGGTGCGCGGCAACCTGGCCTTCAATGGCCGCAAGTCGGCGCTGGACGTGGCCGGCCTGGAAATCGTGTTCCAGGGCGACGTGACCGACCCCGCCGCCCGCGCCTCCAATGTGGAAGCCAGCGTGGCCATACCCAAGCTGTCGATCGATCCGCACAAGAGCCAGCTGCAGATCGAGAAGCTGGCCATCCGCGCCAAGGGCGCCGTCGAAGACGGTCCCTTCGAGCTGGCGGCCGATGCGCCGGCGCTCAACATCTCGCCCGCCTCGGCCACCGGCGAGGCCCTGACCGGCCGGGTGCGCGTCGGCGGCCTGGACGCCAGCTTCGGCCTGAACGGCATCAGCGGCAACGCGGGCGAGCTGGACATCAAGGAGGCCAAGCTCGACAGCACCTCCAAGAACGGCGAGCGCGTGGTCAAGCTGAACTTCGTCTCGCCGCTCACGCTGAACCTGCTGCAGCGCAGCGGCGGCATGTCGGCGCTGCGCGGCGACGTCAACATCACCGATCCGGGCCTGCCCAAGGGCAGCCTGCAGATTCCCGTGATCGGCAGCCTCGGCGCCGACCTGCTGAAAGACCAGGCCACCAGCAAGATCAACGCCGTGCTCGAAGGCGGCAAGTTCGACCTCACCGCCGACATCGCCAAGCTGAGCGAGTCGCCGCAGGTGAAGTTCGCGCTGGCGGTCGACATCCTCGACCTGGACAAGCTCGCGCCGCCCGCCTCGGCCACGCCGCCGGCCAGGCAACCCGCCGGCGACGGCAAGAAAGACGAGTCCAAGCCGGCTCCGCCCGCGCCTCCGCCCGCGCCGCGCCG
>NZ_LHSJ01000105.1:26458-31811 GCF_001270295.1 Achromobacter sp. DMS1
GCGCAGCCTCCGGGCAGGCGGGCGCGGGCTGGGCCGGCGGCGGCGGGCGGAGGGGTCTTTTTCTTGAAGAAGCTGAACATGGGCAACAAGTATATTCGTATCGTCGGAGGCCAATACCGGCGCACTCCCATCGCCGTCCCCGACGTGGAAACGCTCCGTCCCACCCCCGACCGGGTGCGCGAAACGCTCTACAACTGGCTCAACCACCTGTGGGGCGGCGAATTCGCCGGCAAGCAGGTGCTGGATCTGTTCGCGGGCAGCGGGGCGCTGGGCTTCGAGGCGGCCTCGCGCGGCGTCGGCCACGTGCTGATGGTCGAGCGCGATAGAACCGCCGCGTCCGCCCTGCGGACACTGCGCGACAAGCTCAAAGCCGACATGATACGCATCCATGCGGGCGATGCGATGCAGGTCCTGCAACGGATGGACGCTTCGCGCTTCGACCTCGTCCTGCTCGATCCTCCCTTCGGACAGGGCTGGCTGCCCCGCATATGGCCGATGCTGCCGGGTATTCTGAACGACGGCGGCCTGGTCTATGCTGAAGCCGAAAGCCCGATCGATCCGCCCGAAGGATTCCGCATGCTGCGCCAGGACAAGGCCGGCGCCGTGCATTACCACCTGATGGAATTTGCTGCATTGCGGAAATAAGTCAATAATCCGGGCTTCGGAGGAAGGTGTACGCCATCAATAACGGTACGGAGCCTGCATGATTACCGCTGTCTATCCCGGTACGTTCGACCCGCTGACCCGAGGCCACGAGGATCTGGTCCGGCGCGCCGCCACGCTGTTCGACAAAGTCGTGGTCGGCGTGGCCCACAGCCGCAACAAGAAGCCGTTCTTCAGCATAGACGAGCGCGTCGCCATCGCCCGCGAAGTACTCGGCCACTATCCCAATGTGGAAGTGCAGAGCTTCGGCGGCCTGCTCAAGGACTTCGTGCGCGAGCAGGGCGGGCGCGTCATCGTGCGCGGCCTGCGCGCCGTGTCCGATTTCGAATACGAGTTCCAGATGGCCGGCATGAACCGCCACCTGCTGCCCGACGTCGAAACGCTGTTCATGACGCCCTCGGACCAATACCAGTTCATCTCCGGCACCATCGTGCGCGAAATCGCCCAGCTGGGCGGCGACGTGAGCAAGTTCGTGTTTCCGTCGGTGGAGCGCTGGCTGCAGGCCAAGGCCAAGGAGCGCCGCGAGCAGTCCTGGCCGGGCTGAACGCCGGGCCGCGGGGCGCGCTCAGGCGTCCCGCGGCGGCCTGGGCGAAGGTCTCGGCCAGCCTGTCGAAATGCCGCAGCGCGGCAGGCGTGAATTCGATCTGCTTGCGGCGGCGTCTTCGGTATCGTTCAGCGTGAGCCAGCCTTTCGCGCGCATCGAGGTCAGGCGCGCATGAATGGTGGCGGGCGAGCCGAGTTCGCCGTGGGCCATCATGTCGCACACCGACAGCCGCCCGTTTTTCTGCGTCACCCGGACCACGGATTCCAGGATTTTCTCTTCGAGCGGGTCCAGCGCGGGCAGCGGCGACAAACCGCGCAACCCTGCCCTCAATTGCAGGAACCGCAGATAGATGTCAGCCGGCCTGGCAGGCATGGCGAACCCTCACGGCGAGCCCACCGCGACCGCGCTGTCGTCGATCTCCGCCAGCGCCCTGGTGAAAATATCTTCGAGCGACGCCAGCATCGCCTCCACCGACTGCCGCCCTCGTACAGGCCGCGCTCATCGACCAGCGCCTCGAGCCGGGCGCGGTAGAGGCGCGCGGCCTCGCAGCGCTCGTCGATGGGCGCCACGAAGTATTCGCCATGGGCGTCGCGGGTGTCGTCGATGGGGCGGACCAGGCCCTGCCTTTCGAGGTCGAAGGCTGCGGCCATGGCCTGGGCGCGGCTGCATCCGAGAAGATCGTGCAGCGTCCGCAGCGGCATGCGGCCCGCATCCAGCGCCATGTCGAGCGCCAACGCGGCCGCGGGCGAGACGTTCAGGGCCCGCGCCAGCGCCGCGGCGTAACGCACGCGGTAAAGGATCATGAACTGGTGGAACCGGGTAATCGCAAACATTGCCTGCCCCCGACCGTCAAGCCTGCCACGCCGCTCGCGGGCAGCGCGGCAGCGCCGGTCCGCAAAACGTTATATAAACGATAACGATGTTGCCCGGCACGGGCAACCGGGCCGGGCGCGGCGCGCCGGATGGGCGCCGGCCGTTTTGAGTAAAATCGGCCCATGGCCGCCTCCGCCGCGCACGCGAAGGCTGGCGGACGGAAAAGATCATGGCCCTGACCATCACCGAAGAATGCATCAATTGCGACGTTTGCGAGCCGCAGTGCCCCAACGAAGCAATCTCCATGGGCGAGGACTACTACGTCATCGACCCCAATCGCTGCACGGAATGCGTGGGCCACTATGATGAGCCCCAGTGCCAGGTGGTGTGCCCGGTGGAGTGCATCGAACTCCACCCGCAATGGAAAGAAGGCCAGGAACAGCTCATGGCCAAATACCGCCGCCTGACGACGGGGTCCGCATGAGCGGCGCCGCGCAGTCCCGGCTCGACAACCCTTCCGCACGCCCGCGCCTCGGCCGCGACCTCTCCGCTTCCGCGATCGCGGCCGGCCTGGTCGCGGTGCTGGTGAGTTTCGGCGGCACGGCCGTGCTCATGGTGCAGGCCGGGCACGCCCGCCGGCCTGGACGCCGCCCGCATCGGCTCCTCGGATCGGCGCGCTGAGCCTGGCGCTGGGCCTGGGCGGGCACGGTCTACAGCCTGCGCACGGGCCTGCCCATCGTCATGGCCTGGTCCACCCCGGGCGCGCGCTGCTCGTAACCGCCCTGGCCGGCGTGCCGTTCGGCGAAGCCGTGGGCGCTTTCCTCCTCGCGGCCGCGCTCACGCTGGCCTGCGGGCTCTTCGGCTGGATCGACCCCATCCTGCGCCGCATTCCGCCCGAGATCGCCGCCGCCATGCTGGCCGGCGTGCTGCTCAACTTCGGCATGGGCATTTTCACCAGCGTGAGCCGGCAGCCCGCGCTGGTTCTCGGCATGTGCGCGGCCTATCTGCTGTGCCGGCGTTTCGCGCCGCGCTACGCGGTGCTGGTGGTGATGGCCGTGGCGGTCGCGCTGGCGGCGGCCCAGGGCCTGATCCGCGCAGACCAGCTCGACTGGCGCCTCACGGAATTCGTCTGGACTACCCCGGTCTTCAGCGCGCAGGCGGCCGTCAGCCTCGGCATTCCGCTGTTCGTGGTGGCCATGGCTTCGCAGAACCTCCCCGGCCTGGCCATCCTGCAGGCTTCCGGCTACCAGCCGCCGGCCTCCCGGCTGGTGGCGACCACGGGCGTGCTGGGCCTGCTCGCCGCGCCGTTCGGCGCGCACAGCATCACCATGGGCGCCATCAGCGCGGCCATCTGCACCGGCCCCGAGCGCACGAAGAGCCGGCGCGGCGCTACGTCGCCGCCGCCACCTATGGCATCAGCTACGTGCTGCTGAGCATGGTGGCGGGCGCGGTGGCGGTGTTCTTCCAGGCGCTGCCGGCCGCCCTGCTGGCGGCCCTCGCCGGCCTGGCCCTGCTGGGCACCATCATGGGCGGCATGGCTTCGGCCATGGCCAATCCGCGGCGGCGCGAAGCGCCGCTCATCACGCTGCTGGCCACGGCCTCGGGCTTCAGTTTCTGGGGAATCGGGTCGGCCTTCTGGGGCCTGGCTGCGGGCCTGGCGGCGCACGCCGTCTTCGAATACCGGCGCGCGGCGAAGCCGGCTGAACCGGAGGGCGTCCGGCCGCGCGGCAGGCCGTCAGTCCGGCCAGGACCGAACCGGCGTCTCGGGGTGCACCTTGAGAATGCGGCAGGGCACCCCGACGAAATTCGATATCCACGCGGCGGCGAGCTCGCCTTCGTCCACCACGTCGATCGCCTGCTCGCCCAGGCGCAGGCCGTAGCGCACGCTGTCGTCGTCTTCGATGACGTCCAGCGGAATGTCCATGCGCAGCATGCCCGGGGCCCGCAGCACCAGGTAGCCCAGGCGCAGCTCCACCGACACCTGCTCGAGCTTCGGACACAGCCCGCGGCTCATCCATTGGCCGGCATCGTTGGCCACCAGCCACTGGCGGTGATACGCGGCGGCCTGCGGCTGCGTGGTGCCGCCGCAACCCGCCACGGGCTCGTAAACCGTTTGCTCGCTCATTTGCCCAGCAGTCCCTTGATGGCTTCTTCCACGGCCGCGCCGCCCTTGCCGCCCTTGCCCGTGACGGCGTCGCGCAGCCGGTTCTCCAGGCTGCGCTTGAGGATGCCGCCGATGGCGTCTTTCCAGAGCACGGTATAGGAGAGCTTGTCGAACGGACCCTGCACGTGCACGGGGATGGTCACGTCTTTCAGGTCGACCAGATCCTTGCCCTCGGGGTCGGCGGCCGGATTCACCACCCGCGCGCGCGCCATCAGGTCGAGCTGGCTTTTCACGAAATCGATGGCGGCGGGCTCGCCCTGCGTCACGCGCAGCAGAGGCGACACGACGTTCAGGCGCTTGACCGTGGCCACGCCCTTGGTGAAAGACAGGTCGGCGTCCATTTCCGAGAATGCGGTCTGGCGGGTGGCGTCGGACGCCACGGTTTCCTCGGCCGACTCGGGCTTGAACGCGGCCTTGAGCTCGCGCAGCGTGCGGGCGAGGTCGATGCCCTTGACCGCGCCGTCGCGCAGCCGCAGCTGCATGGTGCCGCCCAGCCCGCTCTTCATGGCGTAGGAATTCGCGCCGGCGGTCTTGAGGTCGAGCGCCAGGCTGCCGGTGCCGCTCAGCACGTTGCGGTTGGCCAGGTCGACCAGCAGCGGCTCGATGGCGATGCCGGCCAGCGACATCTTGGCCGCCACCTGGTTGCCCTGCGCGGCGTCGACGCTGACCGCGCCGGCCAGCTTGCCGCCATAGAGGCCCGCCGTCAGGCTGGAAATGTCCAGCTTGCCGCGCTCCAGCTTGAGGGCGGCCGAGACGTCTTCGGCCTTCAGGCCGCGCACCACCAGCTTGCCCACCTTGAGCGTGCCGTTGACGCTGGGGCCGACGAGCGCGGACAGGTCGATGGAGTCCTCGGGCGACGAGGCCGAGAAGGTCGCCGTCGTGGCCCGCCGCATCCACGAGTCGGAATTGCGCTATACCCCCGTCATCGAGCTGCGCCACATGGCGAACAACGTGCGCACCATGCTGCACCAGGCGCTGGACGCCTTCGCCCGCCTCGATCCCATCCAGGCCGCGGCCGTCGTGCGCAGCGACAAGGAAGTGGACAAGGAATGGAAGGGGGCGCTGCGCCACCTCATCACCTACATGATCGAAGACCCGCGCACCATCTCGCGCGCCATCGACATGATCTTCATCGCTCGCGCGCTGGAGCGCATCGGCGACCACGCCAA
>NZ_LHSJ01000106.1:0-13026 GCF_001270295.1 Achromobacter sp. DMS1
CGGCCCGACCTGACGCGGCCCGACCTGATGCGATCCGACCTGATGCGATCCGACCTGATGCGATCCGATCTGACGCGAGCCGGCCTGGCAAATCCCGGCCCGGCGCTGCGCGGCCCAACACGGCCCGGCCAGCCCATCCGCGGGACGACCTCGACTACGTCGCGCCCGCCGCCTCGGCGGGCGGCTTTCACGATCCGTTCGAAGACGACGGTCCAGCCCCCGAATTCGCCCCCGCGCCCGAGAACTGGCGCGAGGCGGAACACGCCCCCGTGGTCGAGAAGCGCAGCCGCCGCCCGCGCACGCCGCGCCCGGCCGAAACCTTCAAGGTGTTCGCGCCCTGCCCGCAGGGTCTGGAAGAAGCCCTCACCGCCGAAATGCAGGCGCTGGGCTATGAAGACGCGCAGGCCGGCCGCGCCGGCTGCTCCTTCACGGCCGACTGGTCGGGCGTGCAGCGCGCCAACCTGTATTCGCGCCTGGCCACCCGCATCCTGGTCCAGGTCGCCCACGCCGAAATCAGCCACGAAGACGACATCCTCGACCTGGCCCGCGCCACGCCCTGGGAACGCTGGTTCGGCCCGGAACAGACGCTGCGGGTGGACACCTCGGCCGTCAAGAGCCCGGTGCAGAGCCTGCAGTACTGCAACCTGCGCGCCAAGGACGGCATCTGCGACCGGCTGCGCGAGGTGGAGGGCGCCCGCCCGGACATCGACACCGTGCGTCCCGACGCCCGCGTGCATCTGTTCCTGACCGGCCACACCGCCACCCTTTACCTCGACACCTCGGGCGAATCGCTGTTCAAACGCGGCTGGCGGCTCGACAAGGGCGAAGCGCCGCTGCGCGAGAACCTGGCCGCCGGCATGCTGGCGCTGGCCGGCTGGGATCCGGCCGCCCCGCTGCTGGACCCGTTCTGCGGCTCCGGCACTATTCTCATCGAGGCGGCCTGGATCGCGCTGGGCGTGCCGCCCGGCATATCGCGGCCCTTCGGCTTCGAACGGCTGCGCGGCCACGACGCCTACCGCTGGCGCGACCTGAAGAACGACGCGCGGGCCCGGATCCTGCCCCAGATCGAGCAGCCGTTGGTCGGCTACGACCTGGATCCGCGCGCGGTGGAATTCGCCCGCGCCAACGCCGAGCGCGCCTGGCTCACGGCCGACACCATCCGTTTCGAGGTGGGCGACGCCCGCGACATTCCCGCTCCCGCCGACCACGGCTGGATCGTCACCAACCCGCCCTACGGCGAGCGCATGCAGGCCGAGCAGCAGGAAGGCCTGTGGCGCGCATGGTCGAGCTGCCTGAAGCGCAACTTCGCGGGCTGGCAACTGCACGTCATCACCAGCGACATGAGCCTGCCCCAGCAGCTGCGCCTGAAGCCGCGCCGCCGCATTCCGCTGCACAACGGCGCGCTGGACTGCCGGCTGTTCGGCTTCGAGCTGGTGGCGGCCAGCTACCGCGACCGCTGATTTTCCCGCTTCGCCTCCGGCGGTTTTCCGCCCGGTCCCGCTTGTGCGCCGCAACGCGCGGCGGCGCGCTTGCTGGCGCCGTCCGGCCCGCGCCCCGTTCCATCGGCGGCGCCCCCCGTCTTCGGGCCGTTGTAAAAGCGCCGCAACACAGACACACCAGACTTGCCGTGGTGCGTCGGGCGCCGAATTGGGGCATTATCAGCATCAGGATGTTGCAAAGCCGCACTGCCCGCTTGCATGGTTTAGGGTTAACCCCTATAATTTGGGTTATCCCTAGTAGCAAAACACACTGTGCAAGCCCGTGGAGGCTATTGTGATCAACCCGAACAACACCATCCGCCTGACCGACGAACTGGAACGTCAACTGATGCTGCAGGCCATTGAAGAACAATTCCGTCCGCATCCGATGCGGGCCCTGGCCGCCGGCCTGCGCAAGCTGGCGCACGGTCTGCGCAGCCTGGCCGGCAAGACGAGCGCCAAAGACGCGCACTCTGCCGCCTGAGCGGACCCCGGCCCCCAGGCTCGCGCCTGACGAACGTTTTCCCCTTGGGGGCTGCACAGCCCCTTTTAAGACCCGCCCTAACCGGCGGGTTTTTTTTGCCTTGCAGGGCGGCCAGCGCGAAAGCGCGGCTCTGGCTCGCCTTTTCCCGCCGGGGCGCGTAATAATACGGCATGACCGCCGCCCTTCCCCTGGACCAGACGCCCAACCGGCTACGCCGGTTTGCCTGCATGATGTACGAAGCCGTGCTGCTGTTCGGCGTGGTTTTCCTGGCGGGCTACCTCATGGACACGCTCACCCAGAGCCGCAGCGGCATGGACCTGCGGGGCCTGCGACAGGCCTGGCTGTTTCTGGTGATCGGAGCCTATTTCGTGATTTGCTGGCGGCGCGCGGCCAGACCCTGCCCATGCAGACCTGGAACATCCGCCTCGTGGACCGCGACGGCAACACGCCGGGCACGGCGCGGCTCATCCTGCGCTACGTGCTCGCCTGGCCCCTGGTGCTGGCGGGCGCGGCGCTGGTCTGGGCGGCTTCGTCGCTGACCGGCTGGCGCTCCATGGACATGTTCATCGTGGCCGCGCCCTTCACCATCTTCGTGTGGTCGTGGTTCGATCCGGACGGCCAGTTCCTGCACGACAGGCTGCTGGGCACGCGCCTGCGCAACGCGCCGCCCCGGCCCAGGCGGCGTTGAGCGCAGGCTGGATTCACAAGACGTTACAAGCAGCAAAATCCGGCGGCGAAATAGCGCCTGGCTTTCAGAAAGTTGAAAGTCTCCGGCAAAGACAATGGGGCCCCTTTTTAAATGTCCCCATTATCATGCGAGCGTTTCTCTCCCGACTGTCGCTGGCCGCCAGCGCCTTGCTGTTCCTGCCTGCGGGCGCCTGCGCGCAGACCGCCGAGGCCCGGCAGGAAATCGAGGCGGCCGCCCGAGCCGCCTATGCCGCCGCTCAGGCTGGTCCGACCGACGTCAAGCTGGCGGACCAGGCGGTGGTGCACCTGCCCGAGCGGATGCTGTTCGTGCCGCGCCCGCAGGCCGAACGCCTGATGCAAGCCTACGGCAACGGCAAGGACGCGACGCTGCTGGGCCTGGTCATGCCCAAGGCCGACGACGAAGACTGGGTCATCACGGTCAATTTCGAGAAGGCCGGCTACATCAAGGACGACGACGCGCGCAACTGGAATGTGAGTGAACTGCTCACCAGCCTGCGCGAAGGCACCGAACAGTCCAACGAGGAGCGCAGGAAACTCGGCTTTCCCGAGCTGACGGTGGACGGCTGGGTGCAGGCGCCCCGCTACGACAGCGCCACCCAGCGCCTGGTGTGGTCGGTGGCGGCCAGGCACAAGAAGGCGGGCCTGTCGGAAGACCCCACCGTGAACTACAACACCTACGCGCTGGGCCGCGACGGCTACATCACGCTCGACCTCATTACCCAGAAAAGCGCGGTGCCCAAAGACAAGGGCGCCGTGCTGGCCCTGCTGGACAACCTGGAATACGTGGAAGGCAAGCGTTACGCCGACTTCAACGCCTCCACCGACAAGGTGGCCGAATACGGCCTGGCGGCGCTGGTGGCCGGCGTGGCCGCCAAGAAGCTGGGCCTGTTCGCCGTCATCGCCGCTTTCGTCGCGAAATTCGCCAAGGTGTTCGTGCTCGCCGCGGCGGCGCTGGGCGGCGGCCTCTGGAAGCGCCTGCGCGGCAAGAAGGAGAAAGCGCAGGACTCGCAGCAGGCATGAAACTGCTGTTCCTGCTGTTTTCCGGACTGAAGTTTCTCAAATTCGGAAAACTGTTCGCCACCGGCGGCAGCATGCTGCTGTCGGTGGCCGCCTACGCCCTGGTGTTTGGATGGCGGTACGCGGCGGGCTTCGTCGCCCTCATCCTGGTCCATGAGCTGGGCCACTACGTGGCGGCGCGGCAGCGCGGACTGGATGTAGGCGCGCCGGTGTTCATTCCCTTCGTGGGCGCGTGGATCCAGCTCAAAGACCAGCCGCGCGACGCGGACACGGAAGCCTATGTGGGCCTGGGCGGGCCGTTCGCCGGCACCCTGGCCTCGCTGCTGTGCTATTTCGCGGCGCGGGAAACCGGCAGCAACCTGCTGCTGGCGCTTTCCTATGCGGGCTTCTTCATCAACCTGTTCAACCTCATCCCGCTCTCGCCCTTCGACGGCGGGCGCATCACGGCGGTGCTCACGCCGCGGGTATGGCTGGTGGGGGTGCCCGTGCTGGCCGCGGTGTTCCTGTGGCGGCCCAGCCCCATCCTGGTCCTGGTCGCGCTGCTGGCCATCCCCAACGTCGTGCGCGCGTTCAAGTACGACCCCGGCCTGCCGGAAAACCAGGCCTATTACGGCGTGTCGCTGGAAAGCCGGCTGACTTACGGCAGCGCCTACCTGGCGCTGGTCTGCCTGCTGGCGGTCATGGCGCACGACGTGCACGACATGCTGGGCGGGCTGCGCGGGCAGTAACGCGCGGGAAATCCGGGCCGGGTGTCACAACCCGGTCACCGCATATTCACATGGCCGTCATCGGCGGGTGATTTCATCTCCAGGCATGAGCACAGCGTCCCTGGAACCCACTGTGAACGACGTCCGCACGCACTGGCGCACTCTCTGGATATCCGACATTCACCTGGGCACCTCCGGGTGCAAGGCCGATTTCCTGCTCGATTTCCTCGAGCGCAACGATTCGGACACGCTGTATCTGGTGGGCGATATCGTGGACGGTTGGCAACTGCGCCGCCACTGGCACTGGCCCCGCACCCACAACGACGTGATCCAGCGTATCCTGCGCAAGGCGCGCAACGGCACCCGGGTGGTGTTCATTCCCGGCAACCACGACGAGTTCGCCCGGGAATTCATCGGCTTCGCGTTCGGAGACATCGAGATCCTGGACGAAGACGTGCACGTCACCGCCAAGGGCCTGCGGCTGCTGGTGCTGCATGGCGACCAGTTCGACGGCGTGGTGCGCCACAGCCGCTGGCTGGCCCACCTGGGCGACGGCCTCTACCAGTTCGCGCTCTGGATCAACCATCACTTCAACCGCCTGCGGCACCGGCTGGGACTGCATTATTGGTCGCTGTCGCAGTATCTGAAGCACCGCGTGAAGAACGCCGTTTCCTTTATCAGCGGTTTCGAGGAAGCGCTGGCGGGCGAGGCGCGCCGCCGCGACCTGGACGGGGTGGTGTGCGGCCACATCCACAAAGCGGAGCTGCGCGACGTGGGCGGCATCCTGTATTGCAACGACGGAGACTGGGTCGAAAGCCTGTCCGCGCTGGGCGAAACGCACGACGGGCAGCTGCAGCTGCTGGACTGGGCGGCGGAGATGGCCGCGCGCCAGGCCGGCTTCTCCAAACGGCAGCCCCGCTCGCTCAGCTTGCCGGCGCTTCCCTCGGCGTTGCGGCGCCAAGGCCGGCACCCGTGATAACCCTTATACGTCCCCATTACGCAACGCGGATATTGCAGTTCCCGTCCCTCTAGGTCATGCTTGCAGCTTGGGGCGATGGGCCGGCGGCCCGTTCTCGCTGCAACATGCTTACAACATAGGGCCATGAACGACCAATATCAGGCGCTCTACCAAACATTCCGCTGGCTGGTTCCCACCCAGTTCAATATTGCGGAAGCGTGCTGCCACCGCTGGGCGTCCAGTACTCCGGACGCGCGTCGCATCGCCATCTACCACGAGGACGAATCCGGCAACCGCGAGGTCTGGACGTACGCCAGGTTGGGCGAAGCGACCAACCAGCTCGCCAACGGCCTGATGAAAATGGGCGTGGCGCGGGGCGACCGGGTCGCCGTGGTGCTCGGACAGCGCCCGGAAGCCGTGGTGGCGCACATGGCCATCTACAGCGTGGGCGCCGTGGCCATGCCGCTTTCGGCCCAGTCCGGCCCCGACGCGCTGCAAAGCCGGCTGTGCGACGCCGACGCGCACGTGGCCATCGTCGATCACGCTTCCAGCGCCAATCTGCTGTCTATCAGCGACAATTGCCCCAATCTGCACCAGATCATCGGCATCGGCTTCGCCGACGAGCGCGTGCTGCCCTGGCGCAGCCTGCTCGCCCGCCAGCCGGGCGAGTTCAAGACGGTACAGACGCTGTCTTCCGACCCCGCCATACTGCTCTACACCTCGGGCGCCACCGGCGCGCCGCGGGGCGCCCTGCTGCCGCACAGCGCCCTGATCGGCAGCCTGCCAGGCTTCGTGGCTTCACAAGACTGGTTTCCGCGCCACGGCGACGTGTTCTGGACGCCCGCGGACTGGGCCGGGCCCGAAGGCCTGACCGACTCGCTGCTGCCCACCCTGTATTTCGGCCATCCCATCGTGGCGACGCGCGCGCGCTTCTCGCCCGTGCGAGCCTACGAACTGATGGAGCGCTACCAGATCACCAACGCCTGCCTGTCTCCCGCCGTGCTGCGCCAGCTGCGCCAGGCCGACCCCGAGCCGCGCGACCGCTACGCCTGGGCCCTGCGCAGCATCATGGCCAGCGGCCAGACGCTGGGCGCGGGGCTGTCCGCGTGGTGCGAATCGGCGCTGGGCGTGGAGCCCAACGAAATGTACGGCACCGCCGAGGCCAACTACGTCGTGGGCAACAGCCGCAAGCGCTGGCCCGCGCGTCCCGGCAGCATGGGGCGACCCTACCCCGGCCATCTCGTGGCCGTGCTGGACGAAGACGGCCGCCCCGCCGCGCCGGGCCAGGTAGGGGAGATCGGCGGTCGGCCGCCAGGACATCCACGGCTTTCCCCGACCCCGTCCTGTTCCTCGGCTACTGGGGCAACGACACGGCCACCCAGGCCCGCTGCACCGGCGACTGGTGCCGCACGGGCGACCTGGCCTCGGCCGACGCCGACGGCTATCTCTGGTATGCCGGCCGGGTCGAAGACGCTTTCGTCGCGGGCGCCGCCGCATCGCGCCCGCGCCCATCGAACGCCGGCTGATGGAACACGCCGCCGTCAGCCAGGCGGCCGTGGTTCCCCGCCCCGACGCCGCGCAGGGCACAGCCGTGAAAGCCTACGTGGCGCTGGCCGCCGAAACGGGCCTGGACGAACGCGAATCCCTGGCCGAAACCCTGCGGGCGTACCTGGCCGAGGGCCTGCCCGCCCATGAAGTCCCGGCCGAAATCGAGTTCCTCGACGCCCTGCCCATGACCGCCAACGGCCGGGTGCAGCGCCGGATCCTGCGCCAGCTCGAAGAAGACCGGGCCCTCGCGGCGGCCAAGGCCGGAATCTAGGCCGGCCGGCGCCGCGGCGCGCAACCGAGACACACGCAAACCATGCCTATCTACCAACTCGACGACCTCATTCCCCGCATCGACCCCTCCGCCTATGTGGCCGACAGCGCCGACATCATCGGCAACGTGACGCTAGAAGCGGGCGTCAGTATCTGGTCCCACGTTTCCATCCGCGGCGACAATGACGCCATCCTCATCCGCGAGGGCACCAACATCCAGGAATCCAGCGTGCTGCACGTGGACGGCGGCTGTCCGATGGCCATCGGGCCCAACGTCACCGTCGGCCACCAGGCCATGCTGCACGGATGCACCATCCACGAGGGCGCGCTGGTGGGCATGCAGGCCATCGTCCTGAACCGGGCCGTCATCGGCCGCAATTGCCTGATCGGCGCCGGCGCCATCATTCCCGAAGACCGCGTCATCCCCGACAATTCGCTGGTGATCGGCATCGGCAAGATCGTGCGCGAGCTCTCGGCGGACGAAATCGCCAACATGCACAAGAACACCGCGCACTACGTGGCGCGCGGCCAGCATTACCGCAAGGCGCTCAAGCGCCTGGACTGAGCGTCCGCCCGCCCCCGCCGATCGGCTAACATTCCACCCATGACCGATCAACTCAAGAAATACCTCTACGCGGACCGCAGCCTGCGCGTGCAGGCGGTGCGCCTGCACGACACCTGGCAGGCCGTCCAGGCCAACCACGACTACCCGCCCGCCATCCTGCAACTGCTCGGCGAACTGGTCGCGGCCGCCACGCTGCTGGCCGCCAACATCAAGTTCGACGGCTCGCTGGTCCTGCAGATCCAGGGCGACGGCCCCATCGCCCTGCTGGTGGTGGAATGCCGCGCCGACCTCAGCCTGCGCGCGACCGTGAAAATGCGCGAAGGCCACGACGTGCCGGCCCATGGCGACATGCAGAGCCTGCTCAACCCGGGCGGCAACGGCCGCTTCATCGTAGTGCTCGACCCGCGCAACAAGGTTCCCGGGCAGCAGGCCTACCAGGGCATCGTCCCCCTGGAAGGCGACACGGTGGCGCAAGCCCTGCAGCACTACATGAAAGCCTCCGAGCAGCTCGACACCCGCCTGTGGCTGGCGGCCGACGGCCAGCACGCCGCCGGCCTGCTGCTGCAGCGCCTGCCCGTGCATGGCGGCGGCGACAACCCGCTGCTGTCGGCCGAGGCCGCCGACGAGAGCTGGGAGCGGGCGCTGGCGCTGGCCTCCACGCTCAAGAACGACGAATTGCTGGAAACGGACACCGACACGCTCATCCGCCGACTGTACTGGGAAGAAACCCTGCAGGCCTTCGAGCCGCTGCCCGTGCGCTGGCACTGCCCGTGCACCCGCGAGCGGGTGGCCGGCATGCTGCGCTCGCTGGGCCGGGCCGAAATCGAGGAAATCGTGGCCGAGCAGGGGCAGGTGGAAGTCTCCTGCGACTTCTGCGGCAAGCCCTATGTGTTCGACGCCGTGGACTGCGCCGCGCTGTTCTCCAACAGTGCGCCGGCCGCTGACGACAAGCCGCCCACGATGCACTGAGCCGGCCGCCCGCCCCCCGGCAACCACGTATCGCCAGGCGTTCACGGCACGCGCCATACTGCGCAGCCATGAACGCCTTTTTTCTGCCTTCCGTCCGCCGACGACGCCAATCGGGCGCCGCCGCCGTCGAATTCACGGTGCTGGCTGCGCTGCTTCTGCTGCTGGGGCTGGCCGCCATCGAGGCGGCCGCTGGCACCAGGTTCGCCAGGTACTGCACCTGGCCTTGCTGGAAGCGGCCCGCGCGGGCGCCATGGCGCATGGCGATCCCCGGCGCATCCGCGCCGCATTCCTGCAGTCCCTGTTGCCCCTGCATGCCCATCCGCAGGGGCCGGGGCTGGTTCTCGGCCAACTACGCGATGCTTTCCAAGAAAGAGCGCGTCTACCTCGCGCCCTCCTCACAGCAGGCGGCGCTGCTGCACGTGCTGCGCTACTACGAGCGCGAGAACGGCAACTGGGACCGCATCAAAGAGGCCGAGGTCGAGATATCGCTGGTCAAGGATCAGTACATCCTCAAGGGCAGCGTCGACCTGATCCGGGGCGAGAACGACACGGTCGAGATCATCGACTTCAAGTCGGAGAAGAAGCCCGACATGGAGAAGGACCGGGAGCGGCTGCGCCAGTATCAGCACCAGCTGGAGGTGTACGCCCACCTGGTGGAAGAGCGCACCGGCCAGAAGGTCAGCCGGATGCATCTGTACTACACCGGTGAGGACGGCGGCAACCCTTACGTCTCCTTCACCAAGGACGACCGCGCCATCGGCAAAACCATCGCGCGGTTCGACGACATCGTGGCGCGCATCGAGCGGCAGGACTATCGCATGGCCGCACGCCCGGCCAAGCTGTGCCAGAGCTGCGACATGCGCGCCTACTGCGACAACAAGAACTGGAAATTCAGGAAAAACGACCAATGAGCAAGAACACCCCTGCGCAGGAGTCCCTGCAACTGGCCACGCCCGATGGTGGCACCACCCACGTCGAGAAATACGAGTTCGAGCCAATCAAGGGCTACCCGATGCTCAACTGGCGCGGCAAGCGCCCGTTCACCTCGACGCAGTACTACCCCGCGCAGCTGAAGGAAATCCACGGCGAAGAGGTGGACGGCTGGCGCAACAAGATCTTCTGGGGTGACAACCTGCAGGTGATGAGTCACTTGCTGAAGCAGTTCAGGGGGAAGGTTGACCTTGTTTACATCGACCCACCTTTTGATTCCAAGGCTGATTACAAGCTCAAAATTAAGGTTAAGGGGCAGAAATATGCCGGGGATTCGAGTGCTATCGAGGAAAAGCAGTACTCAGATATTTGGACGAACGATGAGTTTCTCCAATTCATCTACGAACGGCTTGCCTTAATCAGGGAGTTGCTGTCGGAAGATGGGACGATCATTCTGCACTGCGATTCAACAAAGGGACATCATATTCGGTGCATATTGGACGAACTGTTTGGCGACAAGAACTTCATTAACGAAATCATCTGGAGCTATCGTCGCTGGCCAAGCAACTCGAAAAACTTTCAACAGATGCATGACAACCTATTTTGGTACGCCAAAAAGAAGGACAGTAACCGGGTCTTCAACAAAGAGTACGAAGAAGCATCTGAGAGCTACATGAAGCGATTCGGCGGCAAGACCCAAATACTCGACGCCGAGAGCGGTACGAGGAAGATTACATCGGAGGAAGACACCAAAGGGATGCCCATGCGAGACGTATGGGATATTTCAATTATCGCGGGCGTTGGTGCAGAGCGGACCGGATACCCGACACAAAAGCCCGAGGAGCTTCTAGAGCGAATTGTCCGCACGTGTTCGAATCCTGGTCAGCTTGTATTCGACTGCTTTATGGGCTCAGGCACAACTCAGGCAGTTGCCATGAAGCTCGGTCGCCGCTTCATCGGCGCAGACATCAACCTCGGCGCGATCCAGACGACCACCAAGCGGCTGATCAAGGTGGCCGAGGAATTGCGCCAGAAGCCGCTCAACCCCGACACCAAGTACTACACCGGCTTCGAGGTCTACAACGTCAACCACTACGACATCTTCCGCAACCCGGTGCAGGCCAAGGAGCTCCTGCTGGAGGCGCTGGAGGTACAGAAGCTGGAGTTCAGCACCGTGTTCGACGGCGAGAAGGACGGGCGCATGATCAAGATCATGCCGGTCAACCGCATCGCCACGCGCGCCGACCTGAACGAGCTGATCGCGGGCTTCGACTACAAGGCCTGGGAGCGCAAGCAAAACGAGAGCCCGAACCGGCCCGTCGAGAAGATCACCCTCGTCTGCATGGGCCATGAGCCGGACTTGGCCGCGCAGCTGGAGCTGGCCGCCAAGCCCTTCAAGATCGACGTCGAGGTGGTGGACATCCTGCGCGACAAGGCCAATCTGGAGTTCAAGCGCGACTCCGAGGCCAAGGTCGTGGTGAAGAACGGCGAGCTGGTCATCGAGCGCTTCTACCCGATGAACCTGCTGCAGAAGCTCTCTCTGCAGAAGGAGTCGGTGGAGGACTGGAAGGAGCTGGTCGAGTCGGTGCTGATCGACTGGAACTACGACGGCGCAGTACTGCAACCGGCGGTGGTGGACATTCCGGGCAAGAACGAGATGGTCAAGGGCAGGTACAAGGTGCCGGAGGATGCAGGCACCATCCGGGTCAAGATCACCGACCTGCTGTCGGAGTCCTGGGAAGGGAGCGTGGCCCATGGCGACTAAACGCACAGCCACCTCGGCCAAGGCCAGCTCGTCCGGCGCGTCGCTGGATTTCGCCTTCTTTCGCTTCCTGTGGCAGTTCCACCAGGACAACCGGGGGGCGATCCGCTCGCACTACAAAGAGCTAACGCGCAAGTTCCTCGACTTCAACAACCCGGAAAAGAACCCCAAGGCCTTCCTGCGCCAGCCGCAGTTCGAGGCGCTGGAAACCTACGTTTTTCTCAAGGAGTTCCTCGACAACGCCAAGGTCGAGGAGATCTTCAAGGCGTGGTACGAGCGCAGCGGCAAGTTCGAGGGCCGCAAGTTCGGCTCCTTCCTCGGCACCGCCGGTCAGGAGATGTTCCAGTTCGGCGAAACGGACGAGCTGGAACTGGATTCGTACAAGCGGCTGTTCGAGAAGATGCGCAAGAACTCGCGCGCCTACCCGAACTACATCTTCGCGCTGACGATGGGGACGGGCAAAACCATCCTCATGGCCACCTGCATCTTCTACGAGTTCCTGCTGGGCAACAAGTTCGAGAAAGATCCGCGCTACTGCCACAACGCGCTGGTGTTCGCCCCGGACAAGACCGTGCTGCAGTCGCTGAAGGAGATCGAGTCGTTCGACCTGACCCGCGTGGTGCCGCCGGAGTACGTCAACTTCCTCACCACCCACCTGCGCTTCCACTACCTCGAGGAGGCGGGCACCTCACTCGACACGCTGGATCGCTCGCGCTTCAACATCATCGTCTCCAACACGCAGAAGATCATCCTCAAGCGCCAGCGCAAGGAAAAGACCTCCGTCGACAAGCTGTTCGGCGCGACCGGCGAAACCCTGGCCGCCACCGGTGTCTATGCCGAAGCCGCCGACCTCTACAACTTCGACCAGCCGGAAGAGGAAGGCGAGCTGACCACTAACCAGCGCTTTGAGAAACTGCGTCGCTTGGAGCAGCTGGGTATCTACGTGGACGAGGCGCACCACGCCTTCGGCAAGGCGCTGGCCAAGGACATGGGCCTGGGCACCAAGGAAACCGACACCAGCCTGCGCACCACCATCGACATCCTCGCCGCCAGCCTGAACGCGGCGGGCACGCGGGTGGTGGCCTGCTACAACTACACCGGCACGCCCTACGTGGGGCGCGAGGTGTTGCCCGAGGTGGTCTACGCCTACGGCCTCAAGGAGGCCATCGACAAGGGTTTCCTCAAGAAGGTGACCCTGCACGGCTACGCCAACACCCGCACCGACGAGTTTGTCGACATCGCCATCGAGACCTTCCTCAAGGAAACCGAAGGACTGCGGCCGGAAGGGCTTCTGCCCAAGCTGGCCTTCTTCGCATCCACCATCGACGAGCTGACCGGAGAACTGCGACCCGCTGTGGAGCGTGTGCTCCTCAAGCACGGCATCCCCACCTCGCGCATCTTGGTCAACGTGGGCGACGACAAGCTCACCACCAACGACGACATCCGCGAGTTCAACCGCCTGGACACCGAAGGATCGGAAAAGCAGTTCATCCTGCTGGTCAACAAGGGGCGCGAAGGCTGGAACTGCCGCTCACTGTTCGGCGTTGGCTTGTTCCGCGAACCCAAGTCCAAGGTCTTCGTCCTGCAGGCCACGATGCGCTGCCTGCGCGCCATCGGCCAGGCCCAGCAC
>NZ_LHSJ01000107.1:0-13002 GCF_001270295.1 Achromobacter sp. DMS1
GCTTCGGCGCAGCTCGTCCAGGGCGGCCAGGGCGGCTGGACTGCTCGGCATGCGCATCGGCCCTGGCGTCGGCCTCCGCGGCGGCGGCGAACAGGCCGAGCTGCGGCGTGGGCGCGCCCTGGGCTTCCAGGCGCTCCAGCTGCCGCGCGTGGCCTGGCGGATCACCGCGGCCGGCACGCCGGCCCGCTGCGCCACCTGGATTCCGTAGCTGCGGCTGGCGGGGCCTTCGCGCACTTCGTGCAGGAACACGATGCCGCCGGCCGATTCGGCCGCCGCCAGGTGCACGTTGGCCGCCGCCGGCTGTTCGGCGGGCAGGCGCGTCATCTCGAAGTAGTGCGTGGCAAACAGCGTCAGCGCGCGGTTGTGGGCGAGCAGCCGGCAGGCGATCGCCCAGGCCAGCGCCAGGCCGTCGTAGGTGGAGGTGCCGCGGCCGATCTCGTCCATCAGCACCAGGCTGCTGGGCGTGCTGGACGAGAGAATGGCGGCCGCCTCGGTCATTTCCATCATGAAGGTCGAGCGTCCGCCCGCGAGGTCGTCGGCCGCGCCGATGCGGGTGAAGATCCGGTCGATCTTGCCGATGCGCGCCCGCGCGGCGGGCACGAAGCTGCCCACCCGCGCCAGCAGCGCGATCAGCGCCACCTGCCGCATGTAGGTGGACTTACCGCCCATGTTCGGGCCGGTGATGAGCAGCATGCGGCGCGCCGGGTCGAGCCGGCAGCCGTTGGGCGTGAAACGCTCGATGGCGCGTTCGACCACCGGGTGGCGGCCCGCCTCGATGTCGATGTCGGCCTGTTCCGACAGCTCCGGGGCCACCCAGTCGTGGCGGCGGGCATGGTCGGCCAGCGCGGCCAGCACGTCCAGCTCGGCCAGCGCCGCGGCGCAGTCCGACAGGGGGCGCACGTGCTCGGCCAGCACGTCCAGCAACTGCTCGAACAGCCACTTCTCGCGCGCCAGCGAGCGGTCTTGCGCCGACAGCACCTTGTCTTCCCAGCTCTTGAGCTCGGGCGTGATGTAGCGCTCCGCGTTCTTCAGCGTCTGGCGCCGGCGATAGTCGTCGGGCACCTTGGCGGTCTGGCCCTTGGTGACTTCGATATAGAAGCCGTGCACGCGGTTGAACTCCACCCGCAGGTTGGAGATGCCGGTCCGTTCGCGCTCGCGCGCCTCGAGCTGCAGCAGGAAGTCGCCGCCGTCGGCGGCCAGCGCGCGCAGCTCGTCCAGTTCGGCGTCGAAACCGGTTGCGAGCACGCCGCCGTCGCGGACGGCCACGGCCGGCTCCGGCGCGATCGCCCTCGCCAGCAGCGCGGCAAGCGCCGGGTCCACCGACAGGTGCTGCGCCAGTTCGGCCAGGCGCGAGTCGCCCGCCAGCGGCGAGACCAGGTCGTGCAGCGTTGGCAAATCCTGCAGCGCATCGCGCAGGCTGGCCAGCTCGCGCGGCCGGACCGAGCGCAGCGCCAGGCGGGCCGCGATGCGCTCGATGTCGGGAAAGGCATTCAGCGCGTTGCGCAGCGATTCCAGCAGGCCCTGCGCGGCAAAGGTTTCTTCCAGGTCGAGGCGGCCCGTGAGCAGGGTGGAAATCGCCCGTTGGCGCGCCAGGGCCGGTGCGTTCTCGCGCAGCGGATGGTGCAGCCAGCGCCGCAGCAGGCGGCTGCCCATGGGCGTGCGGCAGCCGTCCAGCAGCGAGAACAGGGTGGGCGAGTCTTCGCCGGCCAGGGTCTGCGTCAGCTCCAGGTTGCGCCGCGTGACCGGGTCGAGCAGCACGTACTGGCCGGGCCGCTCGGCCGACAGGCTCTGCACGTGCGCCAGCGCCTGCGACTGCGTGCGCGCGGCGTAGCGCAGCAGCGCCCCGGCCGCGCAGATGCCGGCCGGCATGTCTTCGACGTCGAAGCCCGCCAGCGTGTCGGTCTTGAAGTGCGACAGCAGGTGCGCGCGCGCGCTGTCGGCCTCGAAATGCCAATCGGGCACCCGCGCCCGCGCGCCCTCGAAGGCGAACGGGAAGTCGGCGCTCTCGGCGCACACAATCTCGGCCGGCGCGATGCGGTGCAGCTCGGATTCGAGCTGCGCCGGCGCGCATTCCGTGACGCGGAAATCGCCGCTGGCCAGGTTCAGCCACGCCAGTCCGGCGCGCGGCGCGCGCGCGTTGCCGGTGACGAACACCGCCGCCAGCGCCCGGTCGGCCTTGGCAGGCAGCAGCGCGTCGTCGGTCAGCGTGCCCGGCGTCACGATGCGCACGATGCGCCGCTCCACCGGCCCCTTGGACGCGCCCGGATCGCCGATCTGCTCGCAGATCGCCACCGACTCGCCCAGCGCCACCAGCCGCGCCAGGTACTGCTCCATGGCATGCACCGGAATGCCTGCCATCGGGATTGGCGAACCGTTGGACGCGCCGCGCTTGGTCAGCGTGAGGTTCAGCAGACGCGCGCCGCGCTCCGCGTCCTCGTAGAACATTTCATAAAAATCGCCCATGCGATAGAACAGCAGCAACGGGCCGGCCTCCGCTTTGAGGCGGAGATATTGCTGCATCATCGGAGTGTGGCCGTTGAGCGACTCGTCGCCGGCGGCCCGCGATTTCTGGGTTTTTGCTTGTCCTGCTTGCATGGATAGGTGGGGAATTCTGTTGTGTGGGGCGGCGGCAAGTCCGCGGCCGCCCGTTCGTTGCGCCGGCTCGGCGCGGCCTTCTGGAGCGCTATTTTATGAAAGCCGCGCCGCGCTGTTGCCCGGCCCGTTTGGGTTCCGCGCATCGGCCGCCGGCCCGCCGCCGGATGCGCGCCGCGCGGCGGGCGCGGCCAGGACGACACCTTACCATTGATGCGCCGGCAGGCCCGACGGCAGAGGCGGGCGGTCGCGTGCCTCTGCCTCTGTTGCGGTGCGCCCGGCAGCACCCGGGCGTCCCGGACGAGGTGCATCGGTGCACGCGCACCCATGGCGCCGCTCTGTTCATGAGATCAATCGGCTCGGCGTCGGTCGCGCGCGGCAACAAAGGTCGGCACGGACCGGCCCCCATTCGACGGCACGGCAACGTTCGTACGCAAGTGTTCATTGCGCTCACTGGTGTTCATGCGGCGCAGTGTCGCCGGGGCGGCAATGCCGGCGCTGGCGTGCAGAAACCATTCAAGCGCAACGCAAGAGGCCGAAGGTAAGTGCTTCAAGGTCCGGAAGCGGCGCCGGGCGGATTGTGGGAAATTTTACTTTTTGAATTAAAAAGCCATAATTCAAAGGTAGCGCAAACCGGCAATGCCGCTGCGCGTGCTCGTCATGTTCCACAAAACGCATGAATCGATGACAGTCAGCGCTTCGTATTTTGCCTATTGGGGAAAGGCGTCGCCTGTCCAGGCGGGTCTGGATCGCTATCATCTCCTGGCCTTTCACGGCCTGGATGTGGCCGCATGCGGATGGCAGCTGCTCCAGCTGCCGCAGTTTTCCCTGACGCGGCTTGCACAAGCGCTTGGGTGGCCGCTGCCCGTGGTGAATGCCTTGGCGGTGTTCTTTCTGGCGCTGCACGACGTGGGCAAGTTTGCCCGAGGCTTCCAGGGCCGGGCGCCGGGCCTGTCGGCGGATCTCGTGCAGAACGATGCCGGCATGCCCTACCAGTATCGGCACGATACCTTGGGCTGGATCTTGTGGCGGGACGATCTTGCCCCCGAGACGCTTGCCGACGTTCTGCCGAATGCCGAAGGAGATTTCTGGGCGGCCTGGATGAAAACGGCGGTGGGGCACCACGGCAAACCGCCTCATGAAGCCAGCCGCGATGGGCTGTCCGGCCTGTACGTCGAGGACCACTTCCTCGACGAGGACAGAAAAGCGGCCGCGGCCTACACCCAGGCGCTGGCGGCGGGCTGGGCGCCGCCCGATATTCCGAAGCCCGGCCGGGAGCAACTGGAAATGCTGCGGCAGCACGCATGGCGTTTGGCCGGCCTGGCGGTGCTTGCCGATTGGCTGGGGTCCAATCAGTCCGTCTTTGCCTATCGCCAGGAACCGCAGGATCTGTCGACCTATTGGCGAAACACCGCCTTGCCGCGCGCGCAAACCGCCATCCGCCAGGCTGGCCTGCAAGCGCAAACGGCGCGTCCCTGGTCCGGACCGACGGGGCTTTTCGATTATCTGCGCGAACCTACGCCGCTGCAGCACTATGCGGCCAGCGTGGCGCTGGAAGCCGGGCCGCAACTGTTTCTCCTGGAAGACGTCACCGGCGCGGGAAAGACCGAGGCCGCGCTCATGCTCGTGCAACGGCTCATGGAGAAAGGGTTGGCGTGCGGGCTGTACTTCGCCCTGCCGAGCATGGCGACGGCCAATCAGATGTACCAGCGGGTCGGCTCGGTATATCGACATCTGTTCGCCGACGATGCCTTGCCATCGCTGGTGCTGGCGCACGGCGCGCGCCATCTCATGGAGGGGTTCAGGCAAAGCATTCTTCAGTCCGACGGTCTGCCGGCAGACCGCAATTACACGCCCGAAGAGGCCACGGCCTCGGCCGCATGCAGCGCCTGGCTCGCGGACAACAGAAAGAAAGCATTGCTGGCCGAGGTCGGGGTGGGCACGATCGACCAGGCCCTGCTGGGCGTGCTGCCCGTGCGGCACCAGTCTCTGCGCTTGTTGGGCCTGGCAGGCAAAGTGCTCGTCGTGGATGAGGTCCACGCCTACGACAGCTACGTGCGCACATTGCTCAAGCGCCTGCTGGCCAGCCATGCACGGCAGGGCGGCAGCGCCATCTTGCTGTCGGCGACCTTGCCTTCTTTCTACCGCGCAGAGCTTTTGCAGGACTACCGCGCCGGCCTGGGCCTGCCGCCGATCGACGTCGCGCCCGATCTGCGCTATCCGCTGGCCACGCGCATGGGCGAGGACATTGCGGTCCATGCCTGCCAGACCCGGCCCCGGCTGGTGCGGCGCGTGCAAGTGAACTTTTGTCATCGCGAGGACGAGGCCGTTGCCGCCGTGTTGGCTGAGGCGGCCGCCGGCCGCTGCGTGTGCTGGATCCGGAACACCGTGGAGGACGCCCTGCGGGCCTGCGATCTGCTGGCGGCCAGCCTGCCCCCCGATCAATTGACGCTCTTTCACGGAAGATTCGCCATGGGCGACCGGCTCGACATCGAGGACCGCGTGCTGCGCGATTTCGGCGCGCGCTCGGGTCCGCAGACGCGTCGTGGCCGTGTGCTGATCGCGACTCAGGTGGTGGAGCAGTCGCTTGATATCGATATGGATGCAATGGTCACGGACCTGGCGCCCATTGATCTGCTCATCCAGCGCGCCGGTCGCCTGCAACGGCATGCCCGCCTGCCCGACGGCACGCCCGCGCCGGACGGCATCGAGCGGCGCGCGCCGCCTGTGCTTCACGTGCTCTGCCCCGTTATTGAGGACGAACCCTCCGCGGACTGGTATGCGAGCCTGTTTCCCAAGGCGTGCTACGTCTATCCGAACGTGGGGTGTTCCCCGCGTATGCGGGGATGAACCGCCATTCAGGGCGGCAATCAGGTCAACATAACCGGTGTTCCCCGCGTATGCGGGGATGAACCGTTGTCGCGCGGCTCACGGCCACAGGCGGCCAGGTGTTCCCCGCGTATGCGGGGATGAACCGATACTGAGGCAACAACAGATCAAACGACAGGGGTGTTCCCCGCGTATGCGGGGATGAACCGTCCTTTGGGTCGCCAAACATCTTGCCGAGGTCGTGTTCCCCGCGTATGCGGGGATGAACCGAACCCCGACCGGGCGACGATCGAGGCCGTGCTGCGTGTTCCCCGCGTATGCGGGGATGAACCGCACATCAACGACGGCGGACCGGCGTTTCCAGTGTGTTCCCCGCGTATGCGGGGATGAACCGGAGGGCAGGCTGGCCGAGCCATTCGGGTTCTAGTGTTCCCCGCGTATGCGGGGATGAACCGCGCTTCACGCTGCAAGAACAAATTGCCGTACGGTGTTCCCCGCGTATGCGGGGATGAACCGTTTGCCTTCGTCGAGGGCAACAGCCTTGAAATGTGTTCCCCGCGTATGCGGGGATGAACCGCGGCCATCCGACCTAATCGGAGCGTCGAAATAGTGTTCCCCGCGTATGCGGGGATGAACCGCGTGGGCGAGGAAGCAGCCAGCCCCGAGAACGGTGTTCCCCGCGTATGCGGGGATGAACCGCATTGCTGCGCTCCTGGGCTAGATACCGAAGCGTGTTCCCCGCGTATGCGGGGATGAACCGGTTAGAACGAACCCAGCACGAAACGTGCACGAGTGTTCCCCGCGTATGCGGGGATGAACCGCCATCGCGCAACTGGAATCCGACATATTCGACGTGTTCCCCGCGTATGCGGGGATGAACCGGGAAACAACAGCGCCACTACAGGGCGAGGCAGAGTGTTCCCCGCGTATGCGGGGATGAACCGCGACAGGCGCACTACCCCGCACCCATTGTGACGTGTTCCCCGCGTATGCGGGGATGAACCGGGGCTGGCCACTGCTTTTGCCTGAGCGCAGCCGTGTTCCCCGCGTATGCGGGGATGAACCGATCCCGAGGTGCTGCTTGAATACCTGGAGGGGGTGTTCCCCGCGTATGCGGGGATGAACCGTACGCCGGCCGCGTGTTCGACGTGACCACGACCGTGTTCCCCGCGTATGCGGGGATGAACCGACCTACTTTTCCACGCCGTCGAGCATGGCGCAGTGTTCCCCGCGTATGCGGGGATGAACCGTGCAGGTGGTGCAGGAGCAGCAGCGGACAGCTGTGTTCCCCGCGTATGCGGGGATGAACCGGACGCGCATAGCCTGCAATTTCTGCTCATAGGGTGTTCCCCGCGTATGCGGGGATGAACCTGACCACCGAGGACACCAGCAAGGGCACCAAGAGTGTTCCCCGCGTATGCGGGGATGAACCGCTCACCAGCTCGGGGTCGATCAGCTCGTCGGCCGTGTTCCCCGCGTATGCGGGGATGAACCGTCCTGCCGGATAAAACCGACAGGCCGCCCCAGGTGTTCCCCGCGTATGCGGGGATGAACCGCAGCTTTGCAAATACAGCCACCGGCCAGTTAAGTGTTCCCCGCGTATGCGGGGATGAACCGAGCGTCGATCAGCAGCGCGTCAGATTTTCCGCGTGTTCCCCGCGTATGCGGGGATGAACCGTCGTGGCCAGGCAGGAACACCCGGCGGGTGCCGTGTTCCCCGCGTATGCGGGGATGAACCACCATGATCTACCGGCTGGTCAAGCGCGGTGACGTGTTCCCCGCGTATGCGGGGATGAACCGCAGACGTGCGGCGCCGGGCCGTAGTGGCAACCGTGTTCCCCGCGTATGCGGGGATGAACCGGCGCAGGCCATGGATAGCCTGATCGACAAGCTGTGTTCCCCGCGTATGCGGGGATGAACCGGCGCCCTGTACGGTTTCGATCACACCCACGTTGTGTTCCCCGCGTATGCGGGGATGAACCGGAAAACAGCATCTGGCAGATGGACTATGTGGGGTGTTCCCCGCGTATGCGGGGATGAACCGGCCGCGCGCGATCAGCAACTGTGCGCGGTGATGTGTTCCCCGCGTATGCGGGGATGAACCGCCGCAGCGGCGTTGCTCACCGAAAACCGGAACGTGTTCCCCGCGTATGCGGGGATGAACCGGTCACGCGATTCCAGGCGCGCGCGGCGCTCATGTGTTCCCCGCGTATGCGGGGATGAACCGCCAGCCACGATCCGCCTGCGCAACGAGTGGGTGTGTTCCCCGCGTATGCGGGGATGAACCGGCGGTGGCACATGGTGCGCAGGTCGCGGACAAGTGTTCCCCGCGTATGCGGGGATGAACCGCCGTCGTGCCGCTGCTCGGCAGCACCGAGCAGGTGTTCCCCGCGTATGCGGGGATGAACCGCATGAGTGCCGCCCTGAGTCTCCAGTGGCTCGGTGTTCCCCGCGTATGCGGGGATGAACCGCCGACGCCAAGAAGGAAAAGTGGTGGCGCCGCGTGTTCCCCGCGTATGCGGGGATGAACCGGTGATTGGGGAGGCTAGCCCCCTCGATTGGTTGTGTTCCCCGCGTATGCGGGGATGAACCGGCGCAAGCCCGGGATGAAATAGGACAGCTTCAGTGTTCCCCGCGTATGCGGGGATGAACCGTCCAGGCGAACCAGCACGGCGCCGTCGCTCAAGTGTTCCCCGCGTATGCGGGGATGAACCGCGAATCGAGCGCCGCCGCCCGTAGTAAGCGTGGTGTTCCCCGCGTATGCGGGGATGAACCGTCAGCATGACGACGAAACACACGCCCGGCCCAGTGTTCCCCGCGTATGCGGGGATGAACTACGCAACCCGGATTACGGCCGGATTGCGCCGGTTTTTGCATGGCGGGCGGCCGCCCGTTCGGGGCGCCGGGTCGGCGCGATTCTCTGGAGCGCCAGCTAATGAAAGCCGTGCCTTACTCTGTGGGCCGGCCTGGCCATGCCTCGCGCATCGGCCGCAAGCGTGCGCGCGGGGCTGCGGCGGCAGCCTTCGGCCACGGTCGGAGCGAATCATAAATGCCTCTTATGGATTGCGCTGGAAGTAATTGTTGGAAACCCGGCCTGGCCTTTGCCATGATGGCCAGCATGCAGACCAGCGGCGCGTGCGGGGCAGACCGGCCCGGCGACGCCGCACATGCCCCGCTCGGCCCGGCCGGCGCGGCGCAGGAGGAGACACCGAGATGGCTGACAGGTCCGATACCGATCCGGCGCCGAGCCGCGCGCAGCGCAACCGCTCGCACATGCTGGAGCGTATTGAGGAAGTGCGGCGGCTGGAGCGCCGGGCGGAGGAACGCTCGGCCCGCGCCGCTCCGCATTTCCATGCCCAGGGCAAGCTGCTGCCGCGCGAGCGGTTGGCCCACTTGCTGGATGCCGACCAGCCCTTTTACGAGTTGATGACGCTCTCCGGTTATTGCGGGCTGGAAGACCCCAACCCGGAAACCAGCGTGCCCGGCAGCGCCCTGATCGTCGGCATCGGCCATATCAGCGGCGTGCGCTGCATGGTCGCGGCGAACGATTCCGGGATCAGCGCGGGCGCCATGCAGGCGCTGACCGGGCAGAAGCTCATCCGCGCGCAGGAGATCGCGCTGGCGCAGAAGCTGCCCTTCGTCCAGCTGGTGGAAAGCGCGGGCGGCAATCTGCGCAAGTACCGCGTCGAGCGCTTCGTGGTGGGCGGCGGCATGTTCTACAACCTGGCGCGGCTGTCGGCGGCGGGGCTGCCGGTGGTGGCGCTGATCCACGGTTCGTCGGCGGCGGGCGGGGCGTACCTGCCGGGCCTGTCCGACTATGTGGTGATGGTGCGCGGACAGGCGCATGCCTATCTCGCCGGGCCGTCGCTGCTGAAGGCCGCGACCGGCGAGGAGGCCAGCGACGAGGAACTCGGGGGCGCCGACATGCACGCCAGCGTGTCCGGCCTGGCCGATTACGTGGCCGACAACGATCTGGACGGCATCATGCGGGTGCGCGAGATCCTGCGGCGCATCGGCTGGACGAGCCCGCCGGCGCCCGAAGCCAGGCCGCCGCGCCACGATGCCGACGAACTGCTGGACATCATGCCCGCGGACATGCGCACGCCGGTCGATATGCGCGATGTGATCGCCAGGCTGGTGGACGGTTCGGAGTTCCACGGCTTCAAGGAGCGGTTCGGCCCGGCCACGGTGTGCGGCTACGCGGCCATCGAGGGCCGCGAGGTGGGCATCCTGACCAACAACGGTCCCCTGGACAGCGACGGCTCCAACAAGGCGGCCCAGTTCATCCAGCTCTGCGTGCAGCTGGGGCGGCCGCTGGTTTTCCTGCAGAACATCACGGGTTTCATGGTGGGGCGCCGGCACGAGGAGGCGGGCATGATCAAGCACGGCGCCAAGCTGATCCAGGCCCTGTCGAACGCGCCGGTGCCGCGCTTTACCGTGCTTTGCGGCGCGTCGTACGGAGCCGGCAATTACGGCATGTGCGGGCGCGCCTTCAAGCCCGACTTGCTGTTCTCTTGGCCCAACGCCAGGACGGCCGTCATGGGGGGCGAGCAGGCCGCCATGACGATGCGCACCGTGGCCGAGAACGCCGCCCGGCGCGGCGGCAAGCCGTTGGACGAGCAGGCCCTGGAAGCCGAGAGCCGCGCCATCGTGGAGACCTTCGAGTCGCAGTCGAGCGCCATCCACACCAGCAGCCTGCTGCTCGACGACGGCGTGATCGACCCGCGCGAGACGCGCGCCTGGCTGGGCATGGCGCTGGCCATGGCGGCGCAGGCGCGCGGCCGCACGGCGCAGCCCATGCAGTTCGGCGTGGCCCGCCTGTAGGCGGGTGCGGCCGGCGAACCCGGTGCATGCAGAAAAGCAGGCGTCCGGCGGCCTGCCGCCGCGGCAGGTTGCCGGACCCGGGCATTCCCTTTTTCCCATGGAGACAAGATCATGATGACTTCCGACCACATCGCCTTGCAGGACAGTGTGCGCAAGCTGATCGAGCGCGAGATAGAGCCTTATGTGGACGAGTGGGAGGCCGCCGAGATCTTTCCCGCGCACGAGGTGTTCAAGAAGCTGGGATCGGCCGGTTTCCTGGGCGTGAACAAGCCCGTGGAGTTCGGCGGCATGGGACTGGACTATTCGTATGAGATCGCGTTCTGCGAGGCCATCGGCGGCATCAGCTCGGGCGGGGTGGGCATGGCGATCGCGGTGCAGACCGACATGGCCACGCCGGCGCTCACGCATTTCGGCTCGGACGAGCTGCGCGAGCGCTTCCTCAAACCCACGGTGGCGGGCGACCGGGTGGTGTGCCTGGGCGTGTCGGAGGCGGGGGCCGGTTCGGACGTGGCCTCGCTCAAGACCACCGCGCGCAAGGACGGCGACGACTACGTGATCAACGGCTCCAAGATGTGGATCACCAACGGCACGCAGGCCGACTGGATGTGCCTGCTGGCCAATACGAGCGAGGGCGACGTGCACCGCAACAAGTCGCTCATCTGCCTGCCGCTGCGCGAGAACGGCAAGCTGCGTCCCGGCATCACCATGAACAAGATCAAGAAGGTGGGCATGTGGTCGTCCGACACGGCGCAGGTCTTCTTCGACGAGGTGCGCGTGCCGCAGCGCTACCGCATCGGCGAGGAGGGCATGGGCTTCATCTACCAGATGCGCCAGTTCCAGGAAGAGCGCCTGAGCGGCGCGACGCGCCGCGTGACGGCGCTGACCAACGTCATCAACGACACCATCGAGTACACGCGCCAGCGCAAGGCCTTCGGGCGGTCCATTCTGGACAACCAGGCGGTGCACTTCCGGCTGGCCGAGCTCAAGACCGAAGTGGAGATGCTGCGCTCGCTGATCTACCGCGCCGCGCAGGTGCACATGAGCGGCGGCGACATGACGGAGCTGGCCTCGATGGCCAAGCTCAAGGCCGGCCGCCTGTGCCGCGAGGTGACCGACTCCTGCCTCCAGTACTGGGGCGGCATGGGCTTTACCTGGGAGAACAAGGTTTCGCGTGCCTGGCGCGACCTGCGGCTGATCTCCATCGGCGGCGGCGCCGACGAGATCATGCTCACCATCATCTGCAAGCACATGGGCATTCTGCCCAGGCGCGCGGCTTGAGAGCCGGGGAGGCATCATGCGTTTCGACACCTTGCTCGTGGCCAACCGCGGGGAGATCGCGCTGCGCGTCCTGCGCACGGCGCGGCGCATGGGCCTGCGCACCGTGGCGGTCTACTCGGACGCCGACGCGCACAGCCCGCACGTGCGCGCCGCCGACCTGGCGGTGCACATCGGCCCGGCGCCCGCGACCGCAGCTACCGCGACGGCGCGGCGCTGATCGAGGCCTGCCGCCGGTCGGGCGCGCAGGCCATCCACCCGGGCTACGGCTTTCTTTCGGAGAACGCCGAGTTCGCGCAGGCCGTGGCCGACGCCGGCCTGGTCTTCGTCGGGCCCTCGCCGCGCGTGATCGCGCTCATGGGCAACAAGGCGCAGGCCAAGCAGGCCATGCAGGCGGCCGGCGTGCCCACCGTGCCCGGCGAACAGGGCTGCGCCACCCCGGCGCAGGCCGCCGACGCCGCGCAGCGGCTGGGGTTTCCCGTGATCCTGAAGGCCGCGGCCGGCGGCGGCGGGAGAGGCATGCGCGTGGTGCGGCGGCCGGACGACCTGGCCGACATGTTCCGCCAGGCGCAATCCGAGGCCGCGGGCGCGTTCGGCTCCGGCGAGATCATCATCGAGCGCGCCATCGACCGGGGGCGCCACATCGAGGTGCAGGTGCTGTGCGACGAGCACGGGCATTGCGTGCACCTGGGCGAGCGCGACTGCTCCACGCAGCGCCGCTTCCAGAAACTGATCGAGGAAGCGCCGTCGCCCGCGGTGGACGAGGCGCTGCGCGAGGCGATGGGACAGGTCGCCCGCCAGGCCTGCGAGGCGATCGGCTACGCCGGCGTGGGCACGCTGGAGTTCCTGCTCGACGAACAGCGGCGTTTCTACTTCATGGAAATGAACACGCGCCTGCAGGTGGAGCACGGCGTCACGGAGCTGGTGACGGGACTGGACCTGGTGGAGCAGCAGATCCGCGTGGCCCAGGGCGAGCCGCTGGCGTTCGGCCAGCAGGACGTGAGGCTCGGCGGCCATGCCATCGAGGTGCGCCTCTGCACCGAAGACCCCTGGGCGGGCTTTCTGCCCCAGGTGGGCGTCATGGGCGACTGGCGCGCGCCCGAGGACATCCGCGTGGATGCGGCGCTGCGCAGCGGCGTGGAGATTACGCCGTTCTACGACTCCATGGCGGCCAAGCTCATGGCCTGGGGCGAGAACCGCGAAGCCTGCATTGCCCGGCTGGCGCGGGCCTGCGAGCGCGCCACCGCGCTCGGCGTGCGCACCAACCAGGGGTTCCTGGCGCGCTGCCTGCGGCATCCCCGCTTCGCGGCGGGCCAGATAACCACCGACTTCCTGGCGGGCGAAGACCTGCAGCAGCCGTTCTGGCGGCGCGAACCCTCGCCGCATGCGCTGGCCGCGGCGGCGCTGGCGCTCGGCGGAGCGGCCCGGCCCGGCGCGGGGCCGTCCGAACGCCTGGGCGGGCGCGCGCTGTGGCTGCGCGAC
>NZ_LHSJ01000108.1:0-12940 GCF_001270295.1 Achromobacter sp. DMS1
CAGGACGCGGCGGCCGGCCGCGCCGGCGGCGGCCGGGCCTCGTGCGCTCGACGCTGGACGCCGACACGCAATCGGCGGTGGAGCGCATGCTGCTGGACCGCGTGGACGGCCTGCCGCCCAAAGTGTCGATGGCGGTGCTCGTCATGGACAACGACAGCCTCGAGGTCAAGGCGTATGCCGGATCGGCCGATTTTTCCGACGCCAGCCGCTATGCCTACGTGGACATGGTGCGTGCGGTGCGCTCGCCCGGCTCTACGCTCAAGCCCTTCCTGTATGCGCAGGCGCTGGACCAGGGGCTGATCCATTCCGAAAGCCTGCTTATCGACGCGCCGCTGTCTTTCGGCGGCTACGCCCCGGGCAACTTCCAGGCGGCGTTTTCGGGGCCGGTAAGCGTGGCGCAGGCGCTGCAGCGTTCGCTGAACGTGCCGGCGGTCGATCTGCTGGACCGCGTCGGGCCCGCCAGTTTCGCATCGGTTATGCTGGCGGGAGGCGTGCGGCTGCGCCTGCCGGCGGGCGCCAGTCCCAACCTGAGCTTGATTTTGGGCGGGGCCGGCGCCACATTGGAAGAACTGGTGGGTGCCTACCGCGCGCTGGCCCGCGGCGGCATTTCGGGGCGACCCCGGCTGCGGCCGGGCGACCCCCGGATCGAGTCCCGTATGATGAGCGCGGGCGCGGCCTGGATCGTGCGCGATATCCTGGAAGGCGGCGGGCATCCCGACCGGCCTTTCTACGAATCGGGCAGTCCGGGGCGCAGGCTGGCCTGGAAGACCGGCACCAGTTTTGGTTTCCGCGACGCCTGGGCGGTCGGAGTGACCGACAGGTGGACGATCGGGGTCTGGGTGGGCCGTCCCGACGGCACGCCGAATCCCGGCTTCTTCGGCGCCAACGTCGCGGCGCCGCTTCTGCAGGACATCGTGGCCGCGCTGCCGCAAGGCCCGGCGCCCCGCGCCAGGCCCCGAAACGGTGCAGGCGGTGGTGACCTGCTGGCCCCTGGGCTACCGGCTGGGCAGCGTTCCGTCCGGCCGGTGCCCGGAGCAGCGCGCCGCCTGGGCCCTGAACGATACGGTGCCGCCGTCGTTTCCCGGCTATGCCGACGCCTCGCGCGGTCCGCTGCGCCTGGCCGGACTGGCTGACGGTTCGGTGCTGCGCCCGGTGCCCGGCCGCCGCCAGGTGGCGGTGGACGTGCAGGCGGAAGGCGCGGCGGGTGAAGTATGGTGGATGCTGGACGGGCGTGTGGTGGATCGCCGACAGGCGGATCATCCGTTTAATCTGGTGCTCGGGCGCGACGGCAGGTATACGCTTACCGTCATGGATGGACAGGGCCGCCACGACAGCGTGGTTTTTGAAATCGCTGGCGTTACGCCCCGATAGGCATAGAATATGAATCGTGTATTTGACCGCTTCGATGCGTTACGGAGGAAGCGTGATTTCTCAAGAGCTTGAAGTCAGCCTGCATATGGCTTTCGTCGAGGCCCGTTCGGCCCGGCATGAATTCATCACTGTCGAGCACCTGCTGCTGTCGCTGCTCGACAATGCTTCGGCTGTCGAGGTTCTGCGCGCTTGCGCCGCCAACCTCGATGACCTGCGCCGCAATCTCCGCCAGTTCGTGTCCGAGAACACGCCCGTGATCCCGAGCGGCGCGGAGGTCGATACGCAGCCCACGCTGGGTTTCCAGCGCGTGATCCAGCGCGCCATCATGCACGTCTCGGCGGGCGGCACCGGCAAGAAGCCGGTCACAGGCGCCAACGTGCTGGTGGCGATCTTCGGCGAGAAGGATTCGCATGCCGTGTACTACCTGCAGCAGCAGGGCGTCACGCGCCTGGACGTGGTGAATTTCCTTTCCCACGGCATTACCAAACAGCCGCAGGTGGAGTCTCCCGCCGTGCAGAAAGAGCAGCAGACCAATGGCGAAGAGCAGGGCGACGCGCGACAGTCGCCGCTGGACCAGTACGCCACCGATCTCAACGCCGCCGCGCTGGCCGGACGCATCGATCCGCTGATCGGGCGCGAGCACGAGGTCGAGCGCGTGATCCAGGTGCTGTGCCGGCGCCGCAAGAACAATCCGCTGCTGGTCGGCGAGGCCGGCGTGGGCAAGACCGCCATCGCCGAGGGCCTGGCCTGGCGCATCACGCGCGGCGAGGTGCCCGAGATCCTGCAGGCCGCCCAGGTTTATGCGCTGGACATGGGCGCGCTGCTGGCCGGCACCAAGTACCGTGGCGACTTCGAGCAGCGCCTGAAGGCCGTGCTCAAGCAGATCCGCGGCAATCCCGACGCCATCCTGTTCATCGACGAGATTCACACGCTGATCGGGGCGGGTTCGGCCTCGGGCGGCACGCTGGACGCGTCCAACCTGCTCAAGCCGGCGCTGTCTTCCGGCCAGCTCAAGTGCATCGGCGCCACCACGTACACCGAATACCGCGGCGTGTTCGAGAAAGACCACGCGCTGTCGCGGCGCTTCCAGAAGATCGACGTGGCCGAGCCCAGCGTCGAGCAGACCGTGCAGATCCTGCGCGGCCTGAAGAGCCGCTTCGAGGAGCACCACAACGTGCGCTACTCGTCGGCCGCGCTGTCGGCGGCTGCCGAGCTGTCGGCGCGCTACATCAACGACCGCCACCTGCCCGACAAGGCCATCGACGTGATCGACGAGGCCGGCGCCGCGCAGCGCCTGCTGCCGCGTTCGCGCCAGAAGAAGGTCATCGGCAAGACCGACATCGAGAACATCGTCTCCAAGATCGCGCGCATCCCGCCGCAGTCCGTCTCCAACGACGACCGCAGCAAGCTCGCCACGCTGGAGCGCGACCTCAAGACCGTGGTCTTCGGCCAGGACCAGGCCATCGAGGCGCTGGCCGCGGCCATCAAGATGGCGCGTTCCGGCCTGGGCAAGCCCGAGAAACCCATCGGCGCCTTCCTGTTCTCCGGCCCCACGGGCGTGGGCAAGACCGAGGTCGCCCGCCAGCTTGCCTTCACGATGGGCGTGGAGCTGCTGCGCTTCGACATGTCCGAATACATGGAACGCCACGCAGTGTCGCGCCTGATCGGCGCGCCTCCCGGGTATGTCGGCTTCGACCAGGGCGGCCTGCTCACCGAAGCCATCACCAAGCAGCCGCACTGCGTGCTCCTGCTCGACGAAATCGAGAAGGCGCACCCGGACGTGTTCAATATCCTGCTGCAGGTCATGGACCACGGCACGCTCACCGACAACAACGGCCGCAAGGCGGATTTCCGCAACGTCATCCTCATCATGACGACCAACGCGGGCGCGGAAACGCTCAACCGCCCGAGCATCGGCTTTGCCAACACGCGCGTGGTGGGCGACGAAATGGCGGAAATCCGCCGCATGTTCACGCCCGAGTTCCGCAACCGCCTGGACGCCATCATCCCGTTCGCGCCGCTGGACCGCGAAATCATCCTGCGCGTGGTGGACAAGTTCCTCATGCAGCTCGAAGACCAGCTCCACGAGCGCCGCGTCGAGGCCATCTTCACCACCCGCCTGCGCGAGCACCTGGCCAAGGAAGGGTTCGATCCGCTCATGGGCGCGCGCCCGATGCAGCGGCTCATCCAGGACACCATCCGCCGGGCGCTGGCCGACGAACTGCTGTTCGGCCGGCTGGTCGACGGCGGCGCGGTGACGGTGGACCTGGACGAGGAGGGCAAGGTCAAGCTGGAGTTCGACGAGAACGGCAAGCCGCCCGCCTCGGACGCGCCCGACCGGCAGGAAGTCGAGCTGATCGACTGACGCCGGTCCGCCTTGCATGCATAACGGCGCGCGGCAGGAGGCGCGGACCTCCCCGGAAGCGGGCACCGAACCGCTCATCGAGTGCGAGCTTTGCGGCAGCGTGTACCGCCGGCGCGAGCTCGCGCCGCGCGAAACGGCCAGTTGCTCGCGCTGCGGCTCCACGCTGTGGCGCTACAGCGGGCTGACGCTCTCCAACTGGCTGGCGCTGGCGCTGACGGCCCTGATCGTCTTCGGCATCGCCAACGCCTATCCCGTGGCTTTCATGTCGGTGCAGGGCATGACGCAGCAGGCGTCCATGCTCGATGCCGTCATCATCACCTGGCGCCAGGGGCACTGGGTGGTGGCGCTCATGACCGGCCTGGCGGGCTTCGGCCTGCCGCTGCTGCAGCTGGCGGTGCTGCTCTGGGTGATCGGCCCGCTGGCGGCCGGGCGCGAACCGCCGGCCTTCCGCCAGGCGATGCGCGTGCTGGGCCTGCTGCGCCCCTGGTGCATGGTGCCCGTTTTCCTGCTGGGCGTGCTGGTGTCGGTGGTGAAGCTGGCCGGCATGGCGTCGGTGTCGCCCGGCATGGGCCTGGCCGGATTCGGCCTGCTCACCGTGCTGCTCACTATGCTGGGCAGGCTGTCCCCTCATGTGATCTGGCGGTACGCCGAAAGCGCGGGCGTGGTGCCGGTGCACGTGCCGCGCGCGGGGCCGGACGTGGTGCTGGCCGGCTGCCATGTGTGCGGCCAGGTGCAGGCGCTGCCGCGCGATGCCGACCCCGAGGAAACCCACGCCTGCGTGCGCTGCCATGCCGTGGTCCATTACCGCAAGCCCGATCACCTTGCGCGGAGCTGGGCGCTGCTGATCGCCGCCGCCATCTTCTACATTCCGGCCAACGTGCTGCCCGTGATGCAGATCCGCTCGCTGCTGGGCGACAGCGGCCACACCATCCTGGGCGGGGTGGTGGAGCTCTGGGAAACCGGCTCGTGGGACATCGCGCTCATCGTCTTCATTGCCAGCGTGGCCGTGCCGCTGACCAAGCTGCTTGCCATGGCCCTGCTGCTGCTTACCCAGCAATGGGGCAGCGCCACCAGCCTGCGCCCGCGCACGCGGCTCTATCAGTTGGTCGAATTCATCGGGCAATGGTCCATGCTGGACGTGTTCGTCGTCATCCTGCTGGCCGCCCTGGCCGATTTCCAGGGACTGATGGCCATCAGCGCGGGGGCGGGCGCGGCCGCCTTCGGCCTGGTGGTCATTCTCACCATGCTGTCGGCCATGAGCTTCGATCTGCGGCGCAGCTGGGACCTGGAGCGGCAAGGTGAAATAGAATCACCGTCATCGAATTTCGCGGCCCGCGCTGCGGCGGCCGGGGAACCCGCCGGCTGAAGCCGCCCACCTTCGCGCGGAAAAAAGGAAAAGAATGTCCGATCAAGTCCCAGGCTCCGGGGAATCCGACTACGCAACACCCACTGTCACGCGCAAGCGCCAGAACCGCATTTCGTGGATCTGGCTCGTGCCCGTGGTGGCGGCGCTCATGGGCCTGTCGCTGGTGGTGCGCACCTGGCTGCAGGCCGGGCCCGAGATTTCCATTTCCTTCAATACCGCCGAAGGCCTGGAGGTGGGCAAGACCCAGCTCCGCTACAAGGACGTGAACGTCGGCACGGTGCAATCGATCGGCTTCAACGAAGACCGCAGCAAGGTGGTGGTCAAGGCCGAGCTGGCCAAGGAAGTCGCCGACCTGGCGCGCGAGGGCACCAATTTCTGGGTGGTGCGGCCGCGCCTGGGCGTGAGCGGGGTGTCGGGCCTGGGCACCCTGTTGTCGGGCGCCTACATCGGCGTGGACGCGCCGGAGGGCGGCAACGGGCAGAAAAAAGCCACCAAGTTCGAGTTCGAGGGCCTGGAAACGCCGCCCGCCGTCACTCATGACCGCGCCGGCAAGCGTTTCCGGCTCAAGGCGGAAGACCTGGGCTCGCTCGACGTGGGCTCCCCGGTGTATTTCCGCCGCATCACCGTGGGGCGCGTCATCGGCTACGAACTGGACAAGACCGGCGGCGCCGTGAACGTGGAGGTGTTCGTGGACGCGCCCAACGACCAATTCGTCACCAGCGGCACGCGCTTCTGGAACGCCAGCGGGGTGGACTTCAGCGTCAACGCCGACGGCCTGAAAGTGCGCACGCAGTCGCTGGTGTCCATGGCCGTGGGCGGCGTGGCGTTCGAGCCCGTCTACACGGCGCGCGGCGCCGACCAGCCGGCCCCGCCCGACGCCGAGTTCCAGCTCTACGGCACCGAGGCGCAGGCCAAGGCCAACCCCGACGCCGAGCGTTTCGACATCCGCATGCGGTTCGACCAGTCGATCCGCGGCCTGGCGGTGGGCGCGCCGGTGGACTTCAGCGGCATCACGCTGGGCAACGTCACTGCCATCAACCTGGACTTCGACGACAAGGCCAAGCGGTTCTATTCGGTGGTGGACGCCACGCTCTATCCGGAGCGCCTGGGCCGCGTGTTCGAGGAAGTGCGCAAGCGCGCCGAGCGCGACGGCGACGTCGCGGGCAACCGGCTGCTGGCGGGCATGATCGGCCACGGCCTGCGCGCCCAGTTGCGCACCGCCAACCTGCTGACCGGCCAGCTCTTCGTGAGCCTGGACGTGTTCCCCAACGCCAAGCCGGTGGAGTTCAAGCCGTCCACGCCGGCCGTGATCCCGACCGTGCCCGGCAACCTCGACCAGCTCCAGCAGCAGGTCAGCAACATCGTCGCCAAGATCGAAAAGATTCCCTTCGACAAGATCGGCGAAGACTTGCGCGCCACGCTGTCCAGCACGTCCCGCCTCATGAACCGCCTGGACAAGCAGGTGGCGCCGCAGGCGCAGGCCGTGTTCCGTCAGGCCAAGGAATCGCTGGCGCAGATCAATGCGCTGGTTTCGCCCGACGGCTCGCTGCCGGTCAATGCCGAGCGCGCCATGCAGGAGCTGGGCCGGGCGGCCCGTTCGCTGCGCGCGCTGGCCGACTTCCTGCAATCCAACCCCGAGGCGCTGCTGCGCGGCCGAGGGGAAGACCCCATCCCCGGCGCCGGGCCGGTGAGGAACTGAGCCGATGAAATTTCCTTCCGTCCGAACCGCCCTGGCCGGCGCCGCCCTGGCAGCCGCGCTGGCGGGCTGCTCGTCTTCGGCGCCGCCGCGCTATTACACCCTGTCCGTTCCGGCGGCCGACGCCGCACCCCGCGTGCAGGCGGGGTATCTCATCGACGTGCTGCCGGTCAGCGTGCCCGCGCAGGCCGACCAGCCGCAACTCATGGTGCGCACGGAGGAGGGCTCGGTGGCCGCCCTGTACGGCGAACGCTGGGCCGCGCCGCTGGCCGAGGAGATCCGCGACGCCCTGTCCGACGCGCTCAAGCGCGACCTGGGCGCGCTGGACGTGCGTACCGTGAAGCCGGCCGCTAACGCGCCCGTCTGGCGGGTGCAGGCCGATGTGCAGGGCTTCGACCTGGTGGCCGGCAGCCGGGCGCAACTGGACGCCACCTGGCGCGTCCGGCCGCTCAACACGGCGGGCGAGGGGCGGCTCTGCCGCAGCCTGGTGGTCGAGAACGTGGACGGCGAAGGCGCGCCGGCCCTGGTGGCCGCCATCCGCGGCGGGACGGAAGACGCGGGCTCTTCCGTGCGCACGCTGGGCTGCACGGCCCTGCCGCGCGCCCAGGGTGAAAACCCCGCGTGATCTCAACCAGTTAACCCTAGGGTTAACCGCAATACAAACCCGGTTGCAACCTGACTAGCATACGGTCGTACCCACCGGCCGTCCGGCCGGCGATCTCCGTCATGCGACAGGAAGCAATCTCTTATGGCCAGCACGACCCTAGGCGTCAAAGTCGATGACGCGCTGCGCGATCGCCTGAAGGCGGCGGCGCAAAAGCTCAACTGCACGCCGCACTGGCTGCACAAGCAAGCCATTCTTTCCTATCTGGACCGGATCGAGCGGGGGCACCTGCCCGCCGAGATGTCGCACCTGGCCGGCGAAGACGCGCGGACGAGGAGCACGGCGAGGCGGCCGCCGTCCAGGTGCCGCCTTTCTACGAATTCGGCCAGGACGTGCAGCCCCAGTCGGTGCTGCGCGCGGCCATCACCGCCGCCTACCGCCGCCCCGAACCCGAGTGCGTGCCGCTGCTGCTGGGCCAGGCGCGGGTGCCCAATCCCGACAAGGTGCACGCCATGGCGGCCGGCCTGGTGCGCAAGCTGCGCGGCAAGCGCGGCGGCGGCGGCGTCGAAGGGCTGATCCAGGAGTTTTCGCTGTCCAGCCAGGAAGGCGTGGCGCTGATGTGTCTGGCCGAAGCCCTGCTGCGCATTCCCGACCGCGCCACGCGCGATGCGCTCATCCGCGACAAGATCGCCCGTGGCGACTGGAAATCGCATATGGGCGGGTCGCAGTCGCTGTTCGTCAACGCGGCGACCTGGGGCCTGATGATCACCGGCAAGCTGGTGGCGGTGAGCAGCGAGCAGTCGCTGTCCAAGGCGCTGACGCGCCTCATCGGCAAGGGCGGCGAGCCGCTGGTGCGCAAAGGCGTGAATATCGCGATGCGCATGATGGGCGAGCAGTTCGTGTCGGGCCAGACCATTTCCGAGGCGCTGGCCAACAACCGCAAGATGGAGGCGAGGGGCTTCCGCTACTCCTACGACATGCTGGGCGAAGCGGCCACCACGGCGGAGGACGCCGAGCGCTATTACGCCTCGTACGAACAGGCCATCCACGCCATCGGCAAGGCCGCGGCGGGCCGCGGCATCTACGAAGGCCCCGGCATTTCCATCAAGCTCTCGGCCCTGCATCCGCGCTATTCGCGCGCCCAGCGCGAGCGCGTCATGGCCGAGCTGCTGCCGCGCGTGAAGGCGCTGACCGTGCTGGCGCGCAGCTACGACATCGGCCTGAACATCGACGCCGAGGAGGCCGATCGGCTGGAAATCTCGCTGGACCTGCTGGAAGCGCTCTGTTTCGAGCCCGAGCTCGAAGGCTGGAACGGGATCGGCTTCGTGATCCAGGCCTATCAGAAGCGCGCGCCCTTCGTCATCGACTACGTGGTGGACCTGGCGCGCCGCAGCCGCCACCGCATCATGGTGCGCCTGGTGAAGGGCGCCTACTGGGATACGGAAATCAAGCGCGCCCAGGTCGACGGCCTGGAGGGCTATCCCGTCTACACGCGCAAGGTGTACACCGACGTGGCCTACCTGGCCTGCGCGCGCAAGCTGCTCGCGGCGCCGGACGCGGTCTATCCGCAGTTCGCCACGCACAATGCCTACACGCTCTCCGCCATCTACCAGCTGGCGGGCCAGAACTACTACCCGGGCCAGTACGAGTTCCAGTGCCTGCACGGCATGGGCGAGCCCCTGTACGACGAAGTGGTGGGGCCGGCGGCGCAGGGCAAGCTGAACCGGCCGTGCCGCATCTACGCGCCGGTGGGTACGCACGAGACGCTGCTGGCCTACCTGGTGCGCCGGCTGCTGGAAAACGGCGCCAACACGTCCTTCGTCAACCTCATCGGCGACGAGAGCATTCCGGTGGAGCAACTGGTGGCCGACCCGGTCGAGGTCGCCTCGCGCATCGCGCCGCTGGGCGCGCCGCACGAGAAGATTCCGCTGCCGCGCGAGCTTTACGGCAATCCGCAGCAGGGCGCGCGCGCCAATTCCGCGGGCCTGGACCTCAGCAACGAGCACCGGCTGGGTTCGCTGTCGGCCGCGCTGCAGGCCAGCGCGGCACGCCCTGGCGCGCCATGCCCCATGCTGGGCGAAGGCGAGGCGCCCTGGGACCCGGCGCGCGCCGTCGAGGTGCGCAACCCCGCCAACGTGCGCGACGTGGTGGGCCACGTGATCGAGGCCACCTCCGGAGAGGCCCAGGCCGCGCTGCGGGCGGCCGGCGCGGTGCTGCTGGCGCAAACCAACATGACGGAGTTCGCCTATTCGGGGCTGGGCATCAATCCCCATTACGGTACGCCGCTCAACCCCTGGGACCGCGCCACCGGCCGCATTCCGGGCGGCTCGTCCTCGGGCGCGGCAGTGTCGGTGAGCGACGGCATGGCCGTGGCCGGCATTGGCTCGGACACCGGCGGCTCGGTGCGCATCCCGTCGGCGCTGTGCGGCCTGGCGGGCTTCAAGCCCAGCGCCTGGCGCGTGTCCATGGCGGGCGTGCTGCCGCTGTCGGCCAACCTGGATTCCATCGGCCCCATCGCGCCTACGGTGCGGTGCTGCGCGGCGCTGGACGCCATTATCTCCGGCGACAACGCGCCCGCGCCCGAGCCCGCGCAGCTGCGCGGGCTGCGGCTGGCGGTGCCTACCACGCTGGCGCTGGACGCCATGGACAATCACGTGGCCGACAGCTTCCGCCAGACGCTCGCACGCCTGTCGGCGGCCGGCGCGCTGGTCGAGGAAATCGCAGTGCCCGAGTTCGCCGCGCTGGCCGGCATCAACGCCAAGGGCGGATTCACCGCTGCCGAAGCCTGGGCCTGGCACCGCGACCTCATCGCCCGGGCGGGCGGCCGCTACGACCCGCGCGTGGTGTCGCGCATCCTGCGCGGCAAGGACATGAGCGCGGCCGACTATCTCGACCTGCTGGATGCGCGCGAAGCCTGGGTGGCGGCGGTGGACCGGCGCATTGCCGGCTACGATGCCCTGGTGCTGCCCACCGTGCCCATCGTGGCGCCGCCGGTGGCCGACCTGGCCGCCAGCGACGAGGCCTATTACGCGGCCAACGGCCTCATCCTGCGCAATCCCACGCTCATCAACTTCCTGGACGGCTGCGCGCTGTCGGTGCCTTGCCACGCGCCCGGCAGCGCGCCGGTGGGCCTGATGATCGCGGGCAGCAACGGCGCGGACCGCCGCATCCTGGCCGTCGGGATGGCGGTGGAGGATCTGTACGCCGGCCGCTGAGCCCGGCCGGACGCGGCGGCGCTAAGATGGCGGCTTCGACCGCCACGGAACGACCGCATGATCGACCTGCGCAATATCGAGACGTTTTTCTGGGTGGCCACGCTGGGCGGCTTCCGCGCCGCGGCCGAGAAGCTCAGCGCCACCCAGCCCGCCATCTCGCAGCGCATCGCTTCGCTCGAATCCGACCTGGGCGTCAAGCTGTTCGAGCGCGACGTGCGGGGCATCTCGCTCACCGCCAAGGGGCGCGAGCTGCTGTCGCACGCCGAGCGCATGCTGCAGCTGCGCGGCGACATGCTGGAGGCCGCCCGCGCCAAGAGCGTCATGAGCGGCACCTTGCGGCTCGGCGTGTCGGAAACCATCGTGCACACCTGGCTCGCGCACCTCATGGAGTACCTGCACGAAGCCTACCCCGCGCTCATGGTGGAAATCCAGGTCGACACCACCACGGCGCTCAAGTCGCTGCTGAATTCGCGCCAGATCGACCTCGCGTTCCTGCTGGGCCCGATGGAAGAGCCGCGTATCGAGAACGTATATCTCTGCCAGTATCCCCTGAGCTGGCTGGCCAGCCCCAAGCTCAAGGTGGGGCGCGCGCCGATTCCGCTCAAGCGGCTCGCGCAGTGGCCGGTCATTACCTATTCTTCCACCACCGAACCCCACCGCGCCGTGCGCACGCTGCTGCAGCAGGCCGGCGTGGAATCGCCGCGCATGTACGGCAGCTCGGCGCTCAGCGTGATCGTGCGCATGGCGATCGACGGCATTGGCACGGCCGTCATCGCGCCGGTCATTCTCGGCACGGAGCTGACGCAGGGGCAGTTGCGCGTGCTGGACGTCAAGGCGCCCGAGCTGCCGCCGCTCTATTACACGGCGTGCTGGATGCAGGGGCCGGACAGCGCGATTCCGCGCACCGTGGCCCGGGCCGCGCAGCAGATCGCCAAGGCCGAGGCGCGGCGCCATCCGGCAAAACCCTGATAAGAAATTCTGATCGGGGCATATCGCAAGATGTGATTAGACGCAGGGCGCGACCTGCGGTGCAATGTGCGCACTCGACGATCAGATTCAGGGGGAAGTACGGCATGTCCAAGACCGGCGCGTCCATCAACAGCGTCGAACTCGCGCGCAAGGCGCGGCTCGACGCCCGCAGCGGCAAATGGACCGGGCCCACGGCCAACCTCGCGCCCGGCCACGTCCAGGCCAACCTGGCCATTCTTCCGCAGGCGCTGGCCGCGGATTTCCTGCTGTTCTGCCAGCGCAATCCCAAGCCGTGTCCGCTGCTCGCGATGTCCGAGCCCGGCAATCCGGCGCTGCCCGAACTGGGCCGGGACATCGACATCCGCACCGACCTCCCGCGCTACCGCGTCTGGAAGAACGGGGAGCTGGTGGCCGAGCCGGCCGATGTGCGCGAATACTGGCGCGACGACCTGGTGTCGTTCCTGATCGGCTGTTCCTTCTCTTTCGAGGAGGCCATGCTGGACAACGGCCTGCCGGTGCGCCACATCGAGCAGGGCTGCAACGTGCCCATGTACCGCACCAGCATCGCCACGCAGCCGGCGGGCGTGTTCAGCGGCCAGCTCGTGGTGTCGATGCGGCCGCTCAAGGCGGCCGACGCCATCCGGGCCATCCAGGTCACGTCGCGCTTTCCGTCGGTCCACGGCGCGCCGGTGCATCTCGGCGACCCCTCGCTAATCGGAATTGCCGATATCGCCAAGCCGGATTATGGTGATCCGGTCGAGATCCGCGATGGCGAGCTGCCCGTGTTCTGGGCTTGCGGGGTGACGCCGCAGTCCGTGGTGGCGGCGGTGCGCCCGGAGTTCTGCATTACCCACGCGCCGGGGCACATGCTCGTCACGGATCTCGTGAACAGCCGCATGGCGGTGCTTTGATTCACGGCCCGCCGCGGGCGAAACCCGCGGCGGGCCGGAAAACGGTTGTGCCTGCAAAACGATCCAGAAAAGGACAAGGGGAACAAGGGCGACAACATTTCCGGGCCATGGCCTCCCGACTTCGCGGCGAGGGGCCGCGCGGGCCCGTTTCCGGAAGTTCCGCACGGGGTCCGCATCCCGCGCAGAGCAGTGCGTTTCAGTGTTGGATTTTTCCAGGAGTGTCGTAATGAAAATGAAGCTCGTCGCGGGCGTGGCCGCGGGTCTGGCAATGCTGGCCGCGGTGTCCGCCCATGCACAGGACAAAACCGTGCGCATCGGCGCCATCTATCCGCTTTCCGGCGCGCTGGCTTCGACCGGCGCCGAGATCAAGGCGGCGGTGGAGCTGGCCGTGGACATCATCAACAACCCGCATCCCGAACTGGAAGGCATACCGCTGGCGGCCG